>JAISHQ010000081.1 GCA_031262465.1 Rikenellaceae bacterium | reverse complement strand
AGACAGCAGCGAGCACGCCAACAAGGTCGCTGTACTCAAATTGGATGTGGCTGGCGATACGCCGGTGGCCGAACGCCGCTCGAAGAGCTTCGAAGAGGCGGTAGATCTGGCGATCGACGCGGTAAAATCACAACTTTCGAAACACAAAAACACAGCCTAAGAGGAAGGAGACGGAGCCTATTCCCCCCAATGAGGCTCCCTCCGGTTGCATGCCTGTTTAGGGTGATCGGGACGGCTGTTGGTCGTCCCGATTTTTTTTGCCGCACCTCCCCATTTTTTCAGCCTCCAACTGTTCTTAAAGAACCATCGTCGCCTTTTGTAAAAGGCGACACCGAAAACTTTTGTACTTGCCTTTGCAGGGAGACCATCCCTTCAGGACTTCGTTTTATGTTGTATCCGCCCGGCCTTCAAGCGAGCTTGGGCCGGAGAATACAACATAAAACGCATTCGCCCGAGAGGCGAATGTGATCGCCCTGAGAAATACACTTCAGTTTCCAATATGTTCCGGCCTCAAACTCCCTGTGGAAATGCGTTCTCCTTGAAAGGGGGAGGTTGCATAAAGAGAAAGGCGAGAAACCGGTGGGGTTTCTCGCCTTTTTAGTAGCGGGGGCAGGACTCGAACCTGCGACCTTTGGGTTATGAGCCCAACGAGCTGCCAACTGCTCCACCCCGCGATGTGTGTTTTGTTTCAGGCCACAAAGATACAACCAATTTCCGGGAAAGCAAATTTTTTAAGTAAGAAATTCCAAACACACCCTTAGACGGGGATGGAGTTTCAGGGTGAAAACATTTCCGTAGAAAGTTTGAAGTCGAAATCAAAATAAACTGTTGCAGATTGATTTTTCAGGGCGATCAAATTCGCCCCTCGGGCGAATGCGTCTTGTTTTTCATGTCCCGCCCCAAGCGAGCTTGGAGGGCAGGGGACATGGAAAATAAGACGAAGTTCCGGAAGGAATGGTCGTCCTGCACACACAAGCAGAAAAGTTTTTGATGCAACTTTTTACAAAAAGTTGCGATTTGCGCCGCTTTCTAAAAGCGGCAGTTCGAGGCGGGGACGGAGGAATTATTGGAAGGAAAGCAGTACCGGCAAATGGTCGCTGTAACCGCCGATGTATTGTGTGCCGGAGAAGCTGCGGAAGGGGTATCCCCGGTAGGAGCCGTCGGGCTGGATCAGGTCGTCGTGCACGAAGACGCGGGCTTCGGGTCGGCGGTTCAGCGCGCCGCCGACGAGGATGCTGTCGTACATATTCCATCCTCCCCGATAGAGGTAACTTCCGATGCCCCGGCGGTAGAGCGGCTCAAAATAATTCTGCAACCCGGTGGCGCGCACCAGCGCATTCATCGGCCGCGAGCCGGGGTTGGCGTTGAAGTCGCCCATCACCAAGAGCAGGCGTTCGGGGTCGGCGCGCATCAGCGAATCGGCATAGGCCGCGACCGAGGCCGCCGCAGCGGCTCGGACAACCGCCGAGGAGGTCACCGAGGGGAGGTGGCAGACCAGCAGGTGAACGGGGGTGCCGTTCCATCGCCCGGCCACGTGGAGCATCTGGCGCGTGGGGTAGTCGGGCAGGTAACGGTACGCCACCGGGCGCATACTTTCGGGCAAAAAGGCCTCGGGACGGTAGAGCAACGCCACGTCGATTCCGCGCGGGTCGGGCGAGTCGAAATGAATAAATCGGTACGCGAACCCCTCTTGCTCAGCCGAATACGCTACCGAATCGGCCAACGCTTCGAGCACTGCCGCATTTTCCACCTCGGCCAGACCGACCAAATCCGCATTCAGTTGACGGATCACCCGCGCAAGTTGCCCCAATTTGTGGCGGTATTTTTGCTCGTCCCACCTGTATGCGCCTTCGGGGGTAAAATCGTCGTCATCGGAGGCCGGGTCGGCGGCGGTGTCGAAGAGATTTTCCACGTTGTAAAACGCAACGACACCCTGTTGCCCGGCGGCGTAAAATGCCATCGGATAGGCGATTAGCAAAAATAGGAGGCGGAGGAGGTGGTTCATGGGTTAAAAATAGGGAAAAAAGGTCGACAATGTTCAAAAATGGCAGGCAAATCTCCGAGTACAGAAATTAAATTACGTGAAATATTATATTTTTATTTGATTTTTCACGGTTTTTGCTTACCTTTGTGGAAAGGGATTTGGCCATGCTTTACAAAACAACCAAAGAGAGAATTGCCGCTCTGCAAGAGCAATATACCCGTTTGGCGAAGGGTAACGAGGAACTTTTGCGCGAAATTGCCCTGTCCGAGGTGCCGGAAATGGTCTATAACTCGAACGCCATCGAGAACTCGACGCTCACGCTCGAAGATACGGAGAGCATTTTGTCGGGCGGTCAGTTACCGAGCCGAGCCAACGTGCGCGAGGTATTCGAGGCCAAAAATTTGGCCTCGATCACCGAGTCGTTGCTCAAAAAGCCCGGTCGGCCGTTGACGATAAAACAGATACTCAGTCTGCACAAAAGCCTGTTAGCCAACATCGACGAGAGTATTGCCGGGCGTTTCCGCCGAGGAAAGGAGTGGGTCAGGGTTGGCAATCACCTCGGGGCGAACCCGCTGTTTGTCGACAACCTGATGCAGGAATTGGTAGCGGGTTACAACAACGAGAAAGACCGTTATTTTTTGGATAATATCGCCTATTTTCACGCAGAGTTTGAGACGATCCACCCCTTTTGCGACGGCAACGGGCGCATGGGGCGTGTGCTTATCAATTGGCAATTGATGAATTTGGGCTTGCCGCCAATCATCATTCACAACAAAAGCAAGCACACGGAGTACTATCCGTTGTTTGTCAAATACCCTGTCACCCTGCGTTTCGACGGCTTCACCTCGCTTTTTGCCCTGCTGTTGCAGGAGTCACTGCACAAGCGCATCGCCATGCTTTCGGCCAAACGTATTATTCCTCTTTCGCTTTGGGCCGAGCGACAGGGCGTTAAACCCAACGTGGCGGCCAACAAAGCCAAACGCCAAACGTTGCCGGCTTTCCGCTTGAGGGAAAAATGGATGATTGATGAAGATTTTACTGAAACAATCTAATTTTGAACTCTTTTTAGTACATTTGGGGTGAAATAGTTATTAGAATATGAAAAGACAAAGATTATTTTTAGCCGTGTGGCTTGGGGTGGCACTGATGTTGTCGGCGGGCTGTGGAAACCGGGCAAAAAAGGGAGAAAAGGCCGCTCTTCCGACCTTTCCGGCCATTGTGGTGCCCACCATGGTGACCGAGCCGCAAGCCGTGGCCGACTATGTGACCCAACATTATTGGGATCGGTTTGAGTTTACCGACACGGCGTTTCTCGCCGCTCCTGAGGTGTTAGAGCAGGCTTTGGCAGATTACTTGGCTCTCTTACCCCGCGTGAGCGAAGAGAAGGCCGTGCAGAACATGGCCGAGACGATGAAGCGGGCGCGGGCGGATACAGCGATGTATCGTTATTTTGTCGAGCAGACCGATCATTACCTCTGGGACCCCAATTCACCTTACCGCAACGAGACGCTGTATATCCCTGTGTTGGAAGACATTATCTCCTTTCCGCAGGCCGATCCTGCCACGCGGACACGCTCCGAGTACCGGCTCAATTTGGCGCGTCAGAATCGCCCCGGAATGATCGCCTCCGATTTCACTTACACCCTCGACTCGGGAAAGAGCGGACAGATGCACCAAATCCGATCCGAATACCTGATCCTGTTTTTCAACAATCCGGGGTGTAACGCCTGCGCAGAGATAACCGTTCAAATCGGGCAATCGCCGCTGATGAACCGCCTTCAGCAGGAAAAACAGGGCGGAATGCCTCGTTTGACCGTGCTGGCCGTCTATACGGACGAAGAGTTAGAGGAGTGGCGCGCCCACCTGCCTCAAATGCCCGCGCATTGGATCAACAGTTACGACAAGGGAGCCACGATCAAAAACACGAATTTGTACGACCTAAAAGCTATTCCCACGCTCTATCTGCTGGATCGGGATAAACGGGTGATCCTCAAAGACACCGATGTGAGGATGATCGAGGCGTACCTGCAAAACGCGACCAACGCCTCGTAATCGAAGAAACAGCATTTCACTTTTGTATAAAAATAGCGGGCCTGAGGCCCGCTATTTTTGCCTGCGAAGGTCTGCTTGTTTACACAAGGGGGCTTCCAAAAATTCAAAAGACAAGGCTTGCGACCGAGACAAAAGCGCAGTGTACTAAACGTACTCGAGCATTTTGGCAAGGGAGCGTAACGCAGTATTTTGGATTTTTCGAAGCCCCCTCACAATTGTTATTCACATTAAAAAATGGTTCATGAACAAACTACCGGTTTATTATCCGGGTAGCTCGGTCGTGGTAATGTTCCGGGTACGCAACCGCAAAGACGGTTCCTGCGTACCGCTGGAAGATTACAACGCCGAAGCCGCCTTTTACACCCGCCTGTTGGGCCGAAAGGTCTCGGCCAGCGGCCTTGACCCCGGCAAAATCGCCATCACAGCGGTGAACAGCGAGGTCATGCGGATCAACCTTTCGGGGGAATATACCGCCAAACTGCCCTGTGGAGCCTGTACAGTGAAGCTCACCCTGACTCACAAGAGCGACGGCTCACGCCTGATTGTTACCCAAAAGATTTTTACCATTCAAGAAACCATTCAAGAAGAGAGCCATGATGACAACTGATTTTTTTGACGACTGTGCCTGTGCGCCCGCCAACCGGACACTGGAGGTCGACATCGCCACCGCCTCCCGCGTGGGACTGGACGGGGCCTCGGTGGCCGGAGCGGCGGTCAACCCCGCTGGCGAACTGGTGATCGAGATGAGCGATGGCCGCACGGTCAATGCCGGGCGGGTGACAGGCACCTCGGGGCTGAAAGGGATTGCCCACCTCGACACCCTGCCCACCGTCTCGCCTGACCCTCAGCTCTACATCGCCGCCGGAAGAGGGGTTTACGGCTATTTCCTCAACCGCTGGGGAGCGCCTCTTCAGGTCGAAACGGATCAGACGATCGTCTTTTTCTTCTGTCCGGCCGGTGAAATGGTGTGGGACGTATGGGAAATGCCGATCGAAATCAACCTGTCGGAGTACAAAAAACGAGATGAATGGATGGCTCTCTCCCCTGAAGCTCCGGCGTTCTCCTGTTACCCTCCCTCGACAGAGGCTGTTCCCGGTCTGTACGATCCGGCTACCGGGCGTTTTAACCTGCCCGAGGGCGCAAACACCGTGACCTCCCAAACCGAAGTCTTCGGGCGGATCGTCTACACCGATTGTACCCACATCATGGTCGGGTTCAATCTCTCGTGTACCATCTACCTCGAAGTGGCCACCGGCCGCTGTCTGTTGATGGATGTCTTTACCCGGGCAACGCACTACCACAACACTCCGTTTGCCACCACGGGCATCACCAAAAAGTACGTGCGGGTCAACACCTACCAAGCCTCTTCGGCGATCATCGACATCGAGGAGAGCGACGACGGCATCCATTATGTTCCCTACGCCAGCGTGAACCGAAGTTCATGGGGCGGCCTGATCATTACCTATCGGACCATCGGTTTTTACCAACCGGGGACAAACCAGTCGAAAATCCTTTCGATCGGAACGTCCGACCGGCTGGCGTTGGATCAGGTGCCGGTGTGGGAGAATCCCGACCGGGGGGTATTCGAGGTGTTGTCGCCCTCGGACAATTTTACAGGAGCCGTCCGGCGAAAAATAGCCACCGGCGGGCGGAGCTTTGTCGAGAAGCGCATTATGCTCTTCGGCGATTCGATCACAAACGAATTTGGAACCACGCCGGGAGCTTACGAGGATCGGATTCGGAAAAAGTTCGGGACATCGGACGTGCTTCGTTCCGGCCACGACGGACAAACGTTAGGGAGCGCGACCGAGGACAGGGGTCAAAGCCTCTCCAACGACCAGCATATCTATGAGATCACGACGGCACAGCCCGATTTGCTGATTCTTCAGGGCGGCGTGGGAGACTATTGGTCGGATTTGCCGCTGGGCGAATATTACGGGAGTGTCGAAAATGCCGCTTACGTCAGAACCACAACCGGAGGACTGCGTTACCTGTTGCACCACCTGACCAAAAACCTTCCGGTGCAGAGCAAGATACTCTTTGTCACCCCTCCTCCGGGGGTGTATGGCGGGGTAAGCGACATGACACCCAATGGGGTCGGGCTACGGATTGACGAATACGTGAAGCGTTACCGGGATATATGTGCCGAGTATCACGTGCCGGTCTGCGACGCTTGGGCATTGGGCGGCTGGTCGACCTACAACGAGAATATCAATCCGTACTACACAACGGACGGTGTTCACCTCTCGCCACAAGGCTACGAACGCCTGACCGACCTCCTAATCGCCGAAGCATCGCGATGTTGTTAGGCCAAAAGCGGCTGTCTCAATGAGACAGCCGCTTTTTTACGTTTTTATCCCAGCCTTTGACTGCCGCTTTTAGAAAGCGGCGTAAATCGTCGCCTTTTGTAAAAGGCGACACCGAAAACTTTTCTACTTGTCTTTGCAGGGCGACCATCCCTTCAGGACTTCGTCTTATTTTTCCTGTCCCCTGCCCTCCAAGCGAGTTTGGGGCGGGACATGAAAAACAAGACGCATTCGCCCGCAGGCGAATGTGATCGCCTTGAAATACAACAGCTTCATTAATCACTAACCACTAATCACTAATCACTAATCACTAATCACTAATCACTAACGACTAAACCCATTCGGGCGAAGCCCGAATGGGTTTAGTCGTTAGTCGTCCTCTTCCAATTGAAAAATTTCTTCGACAGGTGTTTCGAATAAACGGGCGATTTTGAGGGCGAGGATGGTCGAGGGGACAAATCGGCCGGTCTCAATCGCGTTGATCGTTTGGCGGCTTACCCCGATGGCATCGGCCAATTGTTGTTGTGTCATACGCGTTTCGGCGCGCTGAACACGTATTCTATTCTTCATCCGCCCCCTCCTTTCTCAGCCGCCACAATTTAAAACGGAATATCGCCACAAACAGCACCATAAATCCAAGCACGGAATAGGTCATGAAAGCGACATAGGTTAAACCGTAGACAAAAAGAGTGAGTAAAATGACCACCGCAAAATAGATATAGAGGGCCATCAGGAGGGAGTTCAGGCGGATTTGCGAGGTCAGCTCGTCTTCAATCCGTTCGCGAGAGCAGGCAACCAACAGCACCCCGATTACGATACCGAGAACCGAGATGATGATTGTCCATTGCTCTTCAGCAGAGGAAGCAAAAGAATTCGATGAGAGTTCTGGGAGATTCATCCCCGCAAGCAGTATTTCCGGCACAAACAGTTGGGTGATGTAGGCGATGCCGAGCAGGAGGGACGGAATCAGCAGGATCCATCCGATCTTTTTCAAGCCGTGAGGCAGTAACAAGTTTTTTTGCATAAGAGTACAGATTTAAATTTACACCACAAATGTAAAATAAGTTTTACATATTTGCAAGCAAACACGACAAAAAAGGTATCCGTGCAGGATACCCTTTTTATTCGAAGACGAGAGACGAAAGACGAGGGGGGGGGTGCTCTTTTCTGCATAAACTTGAAGCCTTAACACACTGTTGCAGAATGAGTTTTCAGGGCGATCACATTCGCCTGCGGGCGAATGCGTCTTGTTTTTCATGTCCCGCCCCAAACTTGTTTGGAGGGCAAGGGGACATGGAAAATAAGATGAAGTCTCGGAGAGATGATCGACCTGCAAGCCCAAGCACAAAAGTTTATGGGGCGCCTTTTTACACAAAGGCGCGAAGGTACTCTAAGAACAGTCGGAGTAGAGACACCACAGGCGGACTATTGAAGCAGTCCGCCTGTGGTATTTTCGTTTGAGTGAGCCGAGAACTTAGCTGATCTGTGCGCCGGGGCCGGTTGATTCTTCGGGGGCAACCACGCGCAGGCGGCCGTCGGCACCTTGAGCCATGAGGATCATCCCCTGCGACTCGATCCCTTTCAGCGGGCGTGGTGAGAGGTTGACTAAGACCAGCACCTCTTTGCCAATCATCTCCTCAGGGGTATAGTATTCGGCGATGCCGGAGACGATCGTG
>JAISHQ010000079.1 GCA_031262465.1 Rikenellaceae bacterium | reverse complement strand
AGCATCGCCCGCCGCTCCTTTTTGGCCAGCCAGCGTTGGTAATTCAGGATAAAAATGCGTTGGAAGTGGTTGAATAGCATACTGATCGTGACCACAAAGGGGTTATCCTTCGGGTTTCGTGCAAAATGGTCGGCGATTCGCATGGCCTTGGCCACGTTGTGCTCGGAAATGGCTTTGGTCAGCTCGAACGTGTTGAAATCCTTGCTGATACCGATGTATTGTTCGATGTGCTGGGCTGTCACGGTCTGCGTCCCCACGGGCAACGAGGTGAGCAGTTTGTCGAGTTCGTTGGCGATCTTGGCGATGTCCGCGCCGAGGTGGTCGACCAGCATGGCCGAGGCTTTGGCATCCATCGACAGCCCTTTCGACCGCACGAATCCGCCAAGCCACCCCTCGATCTCGTAATCTCGCGGGGGAACCGACTCGAAAGCCACCCCCTTATCCCGGCTCGATTTATAGAGCGGCGTTCGCTTGTCCACGTTTTTTCCCTTGTGGCAAATGACCAGCACGGTCGACGCGCCCGGCTGTTGGGTGTAATGGGCAAGTTGTTCTAACTTCTTGAGCTGTTGCGCCTCCTTGACAATGACCACCGTCCGTCCACCCATCATCGGAGCCTGTCGGCAGAGGTTGACCACCGCGCCCCCCTCGGTGTCTTTGCCATAGACAATCGTCTGATTAAAAGCACGTTCGGTCTCATTCAGAATGCCCTCGGCCAGCCGCTCACACAACCGGTCGATGAAATAAGGCTCCTCGCCCATCAGCAAATAGACCGGCGCAATGCGCCCCTGCCGGATGTCGGCCTCAATCGCCCGAAACCCCTCCACACTCTCCCTGAATGATACTTTTCCGCTCTTTGCCATACCGGTTGTAAAGATACAAATTCTTTTGTTCTTAGAGAACCATCGCGCCTTTTTGAGCTTCAGTAAAAAATGGACACTCTTTTATTCGTTTTCGCTCCGTTTTCTCAGGCGGTCGACGGCGAATTCGAGCGATTCGGTCGGTTCAATGATATTATAGGCCTCCCAAAAGGCCGGATCGTAAAAATCGGCGATCCGTTTTGACAGCGCTGTGCTTCGCGGAAACGACTCACGGGATCGGATCGGCACAACATCTTCATAGATAGCATCCGTGATGACCATCTCCGCCTTCACCGTATAGTTCGTTCGGAACAATCGCCTCCGCCAATCACAGCGGAAACGGATCGTATTGCTGATGTAGTTCAGGTAACTCCGTCCATCGTGTTGGCGGTAATTGGCAACAAAAGAGACCTCGTCCGGATAGAAGCGCAGGGTGGCCGGTTTTTTGCGCAAGATCGTTTGGGTGGCTCTCCACTGATCCGACATATCCAGCCCGAACTCCGCGCGTGAGATCGTCAACGTCTGCCGGTCGATAAACAATTGACCGGTGAAGAGAGCCTGCTCTAACAGGATGATCCGAGGTGTGAACGAAACTACATCGTGGAGACGTCCGTCGATGGAGACCACATCATCGATCCGAAAGCGGTAAAAATGAAGCGTCTGAGGATCCAAAACAAATTCTTTTTCCCGAACCAGGTTTGCAAAAAGATAGGTATTCGGCCCTCCCTGAAGAACGACAGCCAATGTGTCGGCCGCCCGGGGGGTGACCAACCTCCGTCCTTTGACGATCCGCACGGCACTCTGGCGAGAATCCTGCGTGTAAGGAGTGTCGTAAACTTCGACCACCGCCTCGGTTATATCAATGTATTGCTGGCGTTTCTGCACCGTCTCGCGGTAGAAGCCGGTTAAAACAGCCGACCGATCGGAATAATTGGTTTCCACCCGGCGAAGCGCTTGCTCGACCAGTATGAGTGGGTCGCGGTTGAGGATTTCGACATCCTCCAACAAGATACTCCGCTGAGCTAAATCGACCCTCAATCCCGACTGATCCCTTCCTGAAACCGAAACCCGTTGGGTAAAATAGCCTATATGGGAAAATTCGATCGCCCGTACTCCTGAACCGGAGCGTATTTTCAGCGAAAAACTTCCGTTGTCATTGGTGATGGTGCCCACCGGCGAGTCGGGAATCGACACGGTGACATTGGCCAGTGGTCGGTGGCTCTCTCCGTCGCGCACCGTACCAGAAACGGTAAAAAAATCGAGGGATGACTGTGCCGACGAAGGCCATGTGGCAAGGAGCGAGACAATCGCCCAAAAGAGAGAAACAAAACGGAGTTGTATCGTTTTCATCGGCGTTGCTTTTTAAGTAATTTTTTAACTTTACTTACAGAGAAACAACAACATTGCCTCCTCTGTAAAGATACAAAAAACAAGCCTGAAAAACAAAACAGAAAGCGTTATTTTACGTTCAACGCATTTAGAGCGATCACATTCGTTCGAGGGGGGGGCTGAGTGCGTTGAGGGAAACTGAAGTGTATTTTCAGGGCGATCACATTCGCCTGCGGGCGAATGCGTCTTGTTTTTCATGTCCCGCCCCAAGCTCGCTTGGAGGGCAAAGGGACATGGAAAATAAGACGTAGTTCCTAAATGGAATGATCGCTCTGCAAACCCAAGCCCAAAAGTTTTCGGTGTCGCCTTTTACAAAAGGCGACGATTTTGGGCGACTTTTCTAAAAAGTCGCAGTCGAAGGCTGAAAAGAGGCGCGTTATTTCTGCCGGAAATAAATCAGCAGGGGTACTCCTTGAAAGTCCCAGCGTTCGCGGATTTTGTTCTCGAGGAAGCGGCGGTAGTTGTCGCGGATGTACTGCGGCAGGTTGCAGAAAAACGCGAAGGCCGGGGTTGGTGAGGAGAGCTGGGTGATGTATTTGATTTTGATGTACTTGCCTTTGATGGCCGGGGGAGGCGTGTTTTCGATAATGGGCAACAGGTAGTCGTTCAGCTCGGAGGTTTTGATCGTCCGGCGGCGGTTTTCATAGACCCGGATCGCGGTCTGAAGCACGTCCATGATGCGCTGTTTGTTGGGCACCGAGGTGAAGATGATCGGCACGTCGTTGAACGGCGCGAGTTTCCGTTGGATATTTTCGGTGAACTCCTTCAGCGTGTTGTTGCTCTTTTCGATGAGGTCCCACTTGTTGACGACGATCACACACCCCTTTTTGTTCTTGACAATGAGGCTGAAGATGTTCATATCCTGCGACTCCACGCCTTGCACCGCGTCGAGCATGAGGACGCAGACATCCGAGGCTTCGATGGCCCGGATCGAACGCATCACCGAATAAAATTCGAGGTCTTCGTGTACCTTGCCCTTTTTGCGCAGGCCGGCCGTGTCGACCAGGTAGAAATCGAGGCCGAATTTGTTGTATCGCGTCAACACCGAGTCGCGGGTAGTTCCGGCAATGGGGGTCACGATGTTGCGCTCCTCGTTGAGGAAGGCGTTGGTCAGCGACGATTTGCCCACGTTCGGGCGACCCACAACAGTGATTCGCGGCAGGTCAAGCTCCTCTTCGGCTTTCGCATCGTCGGGCAAGGCTTCAAGGATGGCATCCATCAGCTCGCCCGTGCCGCTTCCGCTGGCCGAGGCAATCGCAAAGGGTTCGCCCAGTCCGAGGCTGTAAAATTCGGGAATAGCGTACATCTGCTCGTTGTTGTCGACCTTATTGACCACCAAAAGCACCCGTTTTTTCGACCGGCGCAGGATGTCGGCCATCACCATATCCAAGTCGGTGATTCCGGTGCCCACTTCAACAAAAAAGAGGATCACATCGGCCTCTTCGATCGCCAGATGCACCTGTTTGCGAATCTCTTCCTCAAAAACATCGTCGCCGTCGACGGCATATCCGCCCGTGTCGATCACCGAAAATTCGCGGCCGTTCCAGTCGCTTTTGCCATAATGGCGGTCGCGGGTCGTCCCCGCCGTCGGATCGACAATCGCCTTGCGTTCGCCCACCAGCCGGTTAAAAAAAGTGCTCTTGCCGACGTTCGGACGCCCTACGATAGCTACAATGCTCATGATTCGTTGAATTTTTACCGGGGCAAAGGTAGTTATTTTCGCGGGATTTTCATTCTCAACGGGATTTGGCATCTTTCTTGGTTTATTCGGGGAGGATTTCCGATGAAAATCCGTAACTTTGCACAAACCGAACCGCAATTTATGAAACGACTTCTGACCTATTTTACCGCCCTCCTGCTTTTGGCCGGAGCGGCAGGGGTGTGGAGTGCGTTCAGCGCGGCGGAGGCGGGTTTCGGGGCGACCTCCGGGCTGTCGGCTGACAAGGCAAATGGTCGCCTGAGCGAAACGGGTTCGGCCTTTGTTTTCGACCTGCCGCAGGAGATGCTTGCCCCGACAAACCAGGCGGCGGGGGCTTCCATGCAGGAAAACCGGGTGCCGGTATCCGCTCCGCGAAGCGGTTTTTCGCCCTGCACGGGCTATCTTTCCCGCCACAGGAGCCGGGACTATCACACCGATTACGCGCTGACCGAAGCGCACCAACAAACGCTTCTCCCCTATCGCGACCCGACGTTGGAGTATGTCTTCCGGTTGCGGCGTATTATCATTTAGACGATTTTCTGTTTCCATTTTTTGCGTACAATGACTGAATTGTGCGCCCTCTCCGTGCGGTTGCACGGACAATTCCTTAATTCATTTAAACAGAAAATACTATGAACTCAACAACTAATAATACCACCACCGTAACCGTTCCTTTCGATACCAACCTCACCGCCGCTTCCGACGGGCAGGTCGTTCGCCGCAAAAGCCCTGCGGCATTGGCTTTCGCCCTCGTTATCCTGCTGATCGGAGCCGCTTTGCTCTTAGCGGCCTCGGCCATGGAGCAAAAAACGGGGATCGCTTACTCCTCGTCGCTCGTCTTCGGCATCGTTGGCCTCTGCGTCGGGGTCTCGATCGCCCTGTTTGGCGGCAAGGAGTGGGTCTATGCGCCCACCAAGAGCAAAATCCGTGTGCGGTCGAAATTCATCGACCCGACACAGGTCGACTTCGTTTGCCGGTCGATCGAAAAGCACGAACTGCCGCCGATTGAGGCTGAGTTGCGCATCATGGAGAACTCCAGCGCGCGCATCGACCTCTACACCTCGGCCGACGGAGCCTTTGCCGCCGCGCAGGTTTTCCAATATGTGCCCTATACGTACAGCCCCGTCACGCCGGTTTGTTGCGCGGTCGGGGAGGAGGCAAAAAGACTTGCTCGCTTTTTTTGACGTTTTCTTTCTGCCTCACAGCCCGATTGGCAAACTTTTTGCTCATTCATTTGAGAAGAAAAATATTAAACTAAAAATAGATCGAATGATGGGAAAGATGTTTTGGGGCGCTGTTTTGGGCGCGGCGGTCGCACTGACCGTGTACAAACTGCATGAACGGGGTGCCTTTGACTCGGTGTACGACGAGGCCGATAAGTTGGTCGACAAGACCAAACGCCGCGCGGGTGAGGCTTGGCAGTACACCCAGGAAGAGGCGGCGCATCTGGCTGAAAAGGCGCGCGAAAAGGCGGAGTATTACGAACGGATCGCCAAAGAGAACGCCAACCGCTTCGCCGACAAAATCGAAGAGACCGGCGAAACGGTGGCAGGCATGATCCGCGAAAAAGCCGCAACCTCTAAAGGCTAATATTCCGGAAAAAAGGTTAAAAAGTGAGTGTGTGGAGGCGCGGAGAGATTCCCGCCTGCGAAAAAAGCCCCTGACAATCGTCAGGGGCTTTTCTTTTTCGGGGAAGCGGGAGTTGTCGGTTTGTGTGGAAAGCCCTATCTTTGCCCGAAATCAAGCGTTTTATACTTCATTATGTCAGACGAAAAAATCATCTTTTCGATGGTGGGAGTATCGAAAATCCTCCCCCACAACAATAAAAAAATCCTGAGCGACATCTACCTGTCGTTCTTCTACGGTGCTAAAATCGGGATCATCGGGCTGAATGGCTCCGGGAAATCGACCCTGATGAAGATCATCGCCGGGATCGACAAAAGCTATCAGGGCGAGGTCGTCTTCTCTCCGGGTTATTCGGTGGGTTACCTCGAACAGGAGCCTCAATTGGACGACACGAAGACCGTCCGCCAAATCGTCGAAGAGGGGTGCGCCGATGTGGTGGCCCTGCTGAAGGAGTACGAAGAGGTCAACGCCCGGTTCATGGAGGAGATGACCGACGACCAAATGGCCGAACTCATTGAACGCCAAGGCGAACTGACCGAAAAAATCGACCATGCCGGTGGCTGGGAGTTGGACAGCAAGTTGGAGCGGGCGATGGATGCCCTGCGTTGTCCCGACCCGGACGAGCTGGTCAAACACCTCTCGGGCGGGGAACGCCGCCGGGTGGCGCTGTGTCGCCTGCTGTTGCAGGAGCCGGATGTGCTCTTGCTCGACGAGCCAACCAACCACCTCGATGCCGAGTCGATCGACTG
Organism: Rikenellaceae bacterium; assembly: GCA_031262465.1. GTDB lineage: Bacteria > Bacteroidota > Bacteroidia > Bacteroidales > Rikenellaceae > JAJQAW01. The sequence goes on along the minus strand of JAISHQ010000079.1, from coordinate 8,158 downwards.
GCTCGAACAGCACCTGCAACAATACAAGGGGACGGTGATCGCCGTGACCCACGACCGCTATTTCTTGGACAACGTGGCCGGGTGGATTTTGGAACTCGACCGGGGCGAGGGCATTCCGTGGAAGGGCAACTACACCGGCTGGCTCGAACAGAAGTCCAAACGGCTCGAAATGGAGGAAAAGCAGGAGAGCAAACGGCGCAAAACGCTCGAACGCGAGTTGGAATGGGTGCGTATGTCGCCCAAAGCGCGTCAGGCCAAATCGAAAGCGCGTCTGTCGGCTTACGACAAGATGCTCAACGAGGACAGCAAACAGAAGGAGGAAAAGCTCGAAATTTACATCCCCAACGGCCCACGATTGGGCGATATGGTGATCGACGTCAACGGGGTGGCCAAAGCCTTTGGCGACCGGGTGTTGTTCGAGAACCTCACCTTTAAACTCCCTCCGGCGGGGATCGTCGGGGTGATCGGCCCCAACGGTGCGGGGAAATCAACCCTCTTCCGGATGATTATGGGGCTGGAACAGGCCACGGCGGGCGATTTCAAGGTCGGCGAGACGGTGAAACTCGCTTATGTCGATCAGCAACACAAGTCGATCGACCCCGAAAAGACGGTCTACGAGGTGATCTCCGCCAACAGCGACCTCATTCAATTGGGCAACCGGAGCGTCAACGCGCGGGCTTATGTCTCGCGGTTCAACTTCTCGGGAGCCGATCAGGAGAAGAAGTGCGGGGTGCTCTCGGGCGGGGAACGTAACCGCCTCCACTTGGCCTTGACCCTCAAGGAGGAGGGGAATGTGCTCTTGCTCGACGAGCCGACCAACGATATAGATGTCAACACGTTACGCGCCTTAGAAGAGGGCTTGGAGGCCTTTGCCGGGTGCGCGGTGGTGATCTCCCACGACCGCTGGTTCCTCGACCGGATCGCCACACACATCCTCGCTTTCGAGGGCGACTCGCAGGTGGTCTTCTTCGAGGGGAGCTACACCGAGTACGAAGAGAACAAGAAAAAACGGCTCGGCGATACGGAACCCAAACGGGTCAAATACCGCAAGTTGGTCGAATAAATGGGGGCTTCTACAAGCCCAAAATACTGCGTTACGCTCCCTCGCCAAAATGCTCGAGTACGTTTAGTACACTGCGCTTTTGTCTCGGTCGCAAGCCTTGTCTTTTGAACTTGTAGAAGCCCCCGAAAAATACAATTGAAATGGCCATACAAAAACCTTCGATCCCTGCCGGTACCCGCGACTTCGGGCCGGCGGAGATGAACAAGCGAAACTACATTTTCGACACAATCAAGAGCGTCTTCCGCGCCTATGGTTTTCTGCCGTTGGAGACCCCGGCGATGGAAAACCTCTCCACGCTGTTGGGCAAATACGGCGAGGAGGGCGACAAACTGCTCTTCCGCATCCTCAACAGCGGGGATTTTCTCAGCAAGCTCTCCCCGGCGGAGCTGACGGTCGACAACAGCGGAAAAATCGCGTCGAAAATCTCGGAGAAAGGCCTGCGCTATGACCTGACGGTGCCCTTTGCCCGCTATGTGGTGCAACACCGCAACGAGATCGTCTTCCCCTTCCGCCGCTATCAGGTGCAACCCGTTTGGCGCGCCGACCGGCCACAAAAGGGGCGGTACCGCGAGTTTTACCAGTGCGATGTCGACATCATCGGGAGCCGTTCGCTGTTGAACGAGGTCGAACTGATCCAGATCGTCAACGAGGTCTTCACACGGTTGGGTGTGCGGGTCACCCTCAAGATCAACAACCGCAAAATCCTCTACGGCATCGCCGAGACCATCGGCCACGCCGACCGGATGACCGAGATCACCGTGGCCATCGACAAGCTCGAAAAAATCGGCATCGACAAGGTCAACGAAGAGTTATTAGAACGCGGCATCTCCCCCCGCGCGGTGCAGGAATTGCAACCCATCCTCGCCCTGAGCGGCTCGAACCGGGAGAAACTGAAACAACTATCGGCTGTGATCGGCTCCTCGGAGAGCGGGCGGCAGGGGATCGAAGAGGTTTCCACCATTTTAGACTACACCGAGGCTCTCGAAGTACCCTTAGACATCGAACTCGACCTCTCGCTGGCGCGGGGGCTGAACTACTATACCGGGGCGATTTTTGAGGTCAAAGCGAAAGATTATGCCATCGGAAGCATCTGTGGCGGAGGACGTTACGACGACCTGACCGGAATTTTCGGAATGCCCGACACCTCCGGGGTGGGCATCTCGTTCGGGGCCGACCGCATCTACGACGTGCTCACCGGCCTCGACCTCTACCCGTCTGAGGCCACCCAGACGACCAAAGTGCTCTTGGCCAACTTCGGCGACAAGGGGCTGAACGCCAGCATATTACTGCTCAGACAGTTGCGTGCGGCAGGCATCGCCTCGGAAATCTACCCCGAAACCGCCAAGATGAAAAAGCAGATGGAGTACGCCAACCGGCGCGCCGTGCCGTTCGTCGTCCTCATCGGCGACGACGAAGTGACCACACAAACCGCCACCGTCAAAAACATGACCACCGGGGAGCAAGGGAATGTGCCGTTTGACAAGTTGACTGATTACCTCAAATGAATTATAAATTATGAATTATGAATTATTTGTCTTTGCTCGGCCATCCTTTTTTGCGCGGCGAAGCCCCCATTCATAATTCATAATTTATAATTAATAATTCGATAAAATGACCAAAGAAGAAAATAGCCGGTATGAACGGCAGTTGCTGGTCTCCGATTTCGGGAAGGAGGGGCAGAGGAGGCTCGCTGCGGGGCGGGTGTTGGTGGTTGGGGCCGGAGGCTTAGGTTCGGCCGCTTTGCAATATTTGTGTGCCGGCGGGGTCGGACACATTGGTATTGTCGAGTATGACACCGTGTCGCTCAGCAACTTACAACGTCAGACGCTTTATACGACCGCCGACCTCGGTGCGCCAAAGTCCGAAATTGCCGCCCGACGGCTGACGGCTATTAATCCGAATGTGAAGATTACGGCCTATCCCCTGCGGCTGACCGAGGAGAATAGCGAGGCGATTTTCCGCGATTACGATGTGGTGGTCGACTGCACGGACAACTATGCCTCCCGCTATGTGATTGATCGTCAGTGTGGTCTGTCGGGCATCCCCATGGTCTATGGCACGGCGCAGGAAGCCTCGGGTCAGGTGAGTGTCTTCCACTTAGCGGGGGCGGGAAGCTATGCCGCGCTTTACCCGGAACAGGTGGTCGAGGCGGGTTTGCCCGTAGGGGTGCTCTCGCCGATGCCCGGCATTGTGGGAAGCATCGAGGCGATGGAAACCCTGAAAATCCTCACTGGATATGGCCACCCGCTGGCCGGACAACTCCTGATGATCGACGCCCGGGAGATGACCTTTACCCTTTTTCGGCTCTAAGAACTTGTGTTTTAAAACAGATAACTTCTCAATAAGCCCTAAATATTCCCAAAACTTTTTTATCTTTGGTCGCTGTAATACGACCTAAACGATGAAAAAAGTACTTCTCTCCCTCTTACTTTTGGCACCGATGGCGGCCATCGGTCAGCCCCTGAGCGACACCTATCCCACTTCGGCGGGCGATGTCGAGATAACCCTTGTCGGCCACGGCACGTTGATGATCCGTTTCGACGGGCAGGTGATCCACATCGACCCGTACAGTCAGGTGGCCGATTATGCCGCCCAGCCCGATGCCGATTTGGTGTTGATTACCCACGAACATCCGGATCATTACGATGCAAAGGCATTGGAGCAGGTGGTGACTCCCGCCAGCTTGGTCATCGCCAACACCAGCGTCGGCTCGATTTACGAGCGAACCAACCGCATCCTGGCCAACGGCGAGAGCACGGAATGGAACGGCGTGAAGATCGAGGCGGTTCCAGCTTACAACATCATCCACGAACGCACTCCGGGGCAAGCCTATCACCCCAAAGGGGTGGGCAACGGCTATCTGCTGACCTTCGGCGATTTTCGCCTGTACGTTGCGGGCGACACCGAGCCGATCCCGGAAATGGAGGCCTTGAAGGGGGTCGACGTGGCCTTTCTGCCTAAAAATCTGCCCTTTACCATGAGCGACGAGGAGTTTGTCGAGGCCGCCCGGACGGTTGCCCCGCGAGTGCTCTACCCGTACCATTATAATAGCGTGGACAAAAAAGCGTTGCAGGAGGCTCTGCCGGGGATCGTCATTCGCTAAAGTTTGTTAAAAAGGGATAAGAATTGACCCTTTTTGTGAAAAACAGCGGTTTGGCTTGGGAAGTACCATTTTTTTGACTATTTTTAAAATTATTTTTTAAGCATCTTACTTATAAATTAACATAGACAAGAGACAATGAAAATCAGCAACAAACAGGTCTGGTTCGTCACTGGGAGCCAAGACCTTTATGGGGAAGAGACCCTGAGACAGGTAGCGGAAGACTCGAAAAAGATGGTAGAAGGCCTCAACAAAGCCGGTCTGCCGTTGGAAATGGTTTGGAAACCGACCGTTCGCTCTTCCGAAGAGATATACAACACGATGGTGGCGGCGGGTGCCGATGCCAATTGCGTGGGCGTGGTCACTTGGATGCACACCTTCTCGCCGGCCAAAATGTGGATCGGCGGACTGAAAGTGCTCCAAAAACCGTTGTGCCACCTGCACACCCAATTTAACCGCGAAATTCCGTGGAACGCGATCGACATGGACTTCATGAACCTGAACCAGTCGGCTCACGGCGACCGCGAATACGGCCACATTGTCAGCCGGATGCGCAAGGAGACCAAAATCATCGCCGGCCATTGGCAGGATCAGCCCGTTCAGGACAAATTGGCCGTGTGGATGCGCGTGGCCAATGCGTGGGACGACGCGCGCGACATGAAGATCGCCCGCTTCGGCGACAACATGAACAACGTGGCTGTAACCGACGGCGACAAGGTCGAAGCCGAACTGAAATTGGGCTATCACGTGGATTATTACCCGATCGGCGACTTGGTGGCTTATGTCAACGCGGTGACCCCGGACGAACTCCAAGCCATGTTGGCCGTTTACGACAGCTCTTACAAGGTGGCTCCCAACGCCAAAGAGGGCGGCAAGGATCGCCAATCGGTGGTTGAGGCGGCTCGTCAGGAGGTGGCTATCCGCAAATTCTTCGCCGAACGCAACATCAAGGCCTTTACCACGAACTTCGATGCCCTGCACGGGATGCACCAACTCCCCGGGCTGGCTTCGCAACGGCTGATGGCCGACGGCTTTGGCTTCGGTGGCGAAGGTGACTGGAAAACCGCCGCGCTGGTGCGCACGATGAAGGTCATGGCACTCGGCCTGCCGGGAGGCACCTCGTTCATGGAGGATTATACCTATCATTTCGACGGCAAAAACAACGCGATTCTTCAGGCGCACATGCTCGAAGTCTGCCCGTCGATCGCCAAAAACACGCCCTCGCTCGAAGTCTTCCCGCTGGGTATCGGCGGCAAGGCCGACCCGGCGCGTCTGATCTTCGACACCGCTCCGGGCGCAGGGATTGCCTCGACGATCATCGACTTGGGCAACCGTTTCCGCATGATTGTCAACGAAGTCGAAGTGATCGAAGCCAAACCGATGCCGAAACTGCCGGTGGCCAACGCCTTTTGGGTTCCGAAGCCGAACCTCGAAGTGGGCGCGCAGGCGTGGATTATGGCCGGAGGTACCCACCACACCAGCTTCTCGAAAGCCCTCACGACCGAGTACATCGAGGATTATGCCGAAATCGCAGGTATCGAACTGCTCTACATCGACAAGGACACCAACATCCGCCAATTCAAGCAGGATATGCGCATCAATGAAGTGTATTACCTGCTGAATAAATAATGGGAACTTCGAAAAATCCAAAATACTGCGTTACGCTCCCTCTGAAAAATGCTCGAGTACCTTTGTACACTGCGCTTTTTCTTCGGTCGCAAGCCTTGTCTTTTGAATTTTTGGAAGTCCCCAAATAAATAACGACTAACTTAATCCTAAAAACTGAATAGAATGAATGCTGGTTTTACCCTCATTGACTATGTGATTTTCGCCGTGTACTGCGTCCTGATCGTGGGACTCGGTTTGTGGCTGTCGCGCACAAAAAAGGGAGAAGAGAAGACCTCCTCCGACTACTTTTTGGCTGGACGTACCCTCGCTTGGTGGGCCATTGGTGCCTCGCTGATCGCGGCGAACATCTCCGCCGAACACTTCATCGGGATGTCCGGCTCGGGCTTCCGGCTCGGGATGAGCATCGCCGCTTACGAGTGGATGGCCGCTCCGGTGCTGATTTTGGTGGCTTTCTTCGTCCTGCCCGTGATGTTAGAGAAAAAAGTCTTCACCATGCCACAGATGCTCCGCGACCGGTACAGCCACGGAGTGAGCTTGGCTTTCTCGATCCTTTGGTTGTTCCTCTATATCTTTGTGAACCTCACCTCGGTGGCCTGGCTCGGCTCGTTGGCCATGGTACAAATTTTGGGTGACCCGGGCATTATGCTCTTCGGTATGGCCATTGATGCCAAAATCTTCTATGTGATTCTACTGATGCTCTTTGCGGGGATTTACTCGATCACCGGCGGACTGAAATCGGTGGCACTGACCGACGTAATTCAGGTGGTCTTCCTGATCGGCGGCGGGCTGATTACGGCCTATTTCGCGCTGGCTCACGTGGGTGCAGGCGACGCTTGGAATGGGTTGCAGACCGTCTTCGGTGCTGTGCGCGAAACGCCGCAGGATATGCACCTGAATATGGTGATCCCCGAGGGGTCGACCGTTGTCGATGCGGCCACGGGCGAATCGTTCGACATTTTCAAGGACGTTCCGGGGTTGGCGCTGATCTTCGGCGCGATCTGGCTGACCAACATCGGCTATTGGGGCTTCAACCAATACATCATCCAAAAAGGGCTGGCCGCCAAGAACTTGAAAGAGGCGAAAAAAGGGCTGGTCTTTGCCGCTTACCTCAAAATCCTGATCCCGATCATCGTTGTGGTACCGGGAATTACCGCTTATGTACTCTTTAACCACCCGACGCTGGCCGACACCACCGGGCTTTCGGGCACGATCGACATCGCCGACGATGCCTATCCGTGGCTGTTGCGCAACTTCGCGCCGGTCGGGGTCAAGGGGATTGCCTTTGCCGCGCTGGTGGCCGCTATCGTTTCGTCGCTGGCCTCGATGTTGAACAGTACCTCGACCATCTTCACGATGGACATCTATAAGAACTTCATCAACAAAAAAGCCTCTGAAAAACAGTTGGTTGGCATGGGTCGTTTGGTGGCCTTTGCTTCGCTGATTATCGCCACGATCGCCGCCAAACCGCTTTTGGGCGGGCTGGATCAGGCTTTCCAATACATTCAGGAGTACTCCGGGTACATCTATCCGGGCGTTGTGGTGGTCTTTGGTATGGCCATTTTCTGGAAACGCGCCACGAACAAGGCCGCCCTGTGGGCCGCCATCGCCACCCTGCCGGTCGGCGTGGCTGTCAAACTGCTGTTGCCCGACATGGGCTTCCAGCTCCGCATGGGCTATGTGTTCATGATCTTGGTGCTGATCGCTGTGACTATCAGCTTGTTGGACAAGAAACGGTTGGCTCCGAACAACGTGGAAAGCCCCGAAAACAAACGCAAATTGGTTCAGGTTTCTTACGGTTTCTTCGCTGGAGCGGCTCTGTGCTTCATCCTCGGACTCATTTACTCGGCTCCGCTGGCGCAATACGCTTTCCAAGCGATCTTTATGTTGGGTGTGCTGTTGGCGTTCGTCGGCCTGATGCTCATCATGAACGGCAAGGCGAAATTCAAAGATGCCAACGCTTATGAATACGATTTGGATCTCTTCCGGATGGACAAAGGGCTGATCGTGGGGGCTATCGGCGTGGTGGTGATACTGTTAGTACTTTACGCTTACTTCTGGTAGGCCGTTGTATCAATAAACGAAACGAAAGGGCGCGAGCTATGCCCGCGCCCCTTTCTATAAGCAATTTTTCAGTTTATGTTAGAACAACTCAAAGAGGAGGTCTTTCAGGCCAATCTCGAATTAGTCACTCACCGGTTGGTGATCTTCACCTGGGGTAATGCCAGCGGGATCGACCGCGAGTCGGGGCTGGTGGTCATCAAGCCCAGCGGCGTGTCGTATGACAACATGAAGGCTTCGGACATGGTCGTGCTCGATCTGGACGGCAACGTGGTCGAGGGTGCTCTGCGTCCCTCGTCCGACACGCC
>JAISHQ010000116.1 GCA_031262465.1 Rikenellaceae bacterium | reverse complement strand
GGACATCTACCTCGAACAGCCCTTCGACGAACAAACCCTCCTGCGCGACGATTTAGTCGAATGGGCCACCAACGAGTTCAAAAAAACCTACGAATTTAACTGCCTGATGAACAAAGCGGTAGACTTTGCGCGGGAAGAGAGTTGAATTATAAATTATGAATTATGAATTATGAATGGGGGCTTCGCCGCGCTGAAATAAGGCCGAGCAAAGACCAATAATTCATAATTTATAATTCATAATTCATAATTCGGTATGATGTACGACTGTGCTTGCAGGTGGGTGTAATATTGTTGGAGGATGGCTCGCAGCAGGCGTTCGCCTTCGGTTTGGGCGGGCAGGTGCTCGGCTTGGATGTCGTGTTGTTGCAGGGTGTCGGTGGGCAGGTAGGCCGAAAGAGTGCGTTCGCCGGTCGAAAAGAGGACGATCGAGTCGGCGATGTATTGGTACGCCTCGTTGAAGTAATTGGTGGCCACCGCCGGGCGTTCTGGCTCGCGGAAGATGTCGCGCCCGAAGGCGAAATAGGGCTTTTCGTACCCCGTCAGCCCGAGGATGGTCGGCATCAGGTCTATTTGTTGCGCGGTGTGAGTGTCTTTTCCGACGAGAGAACCGTCCGGGGTGTAGAGGAACATCAGGATGTGGCTGTTTCCCGTCGGCGTGGCGGTTTTTGGGGCAAAAATTTCGGAGGAGACATGATCGGCCGAGAAGACAAAGAGCGTGTTCTCGAACCACTTCTGCCCCCGGGCGTAGTCAAAAAAGCGGCGGAGGGCCTGATCGGTGTACTGCACCGGGCGGTGCATCTTGGTCGTCCCGGGCCGGAACGTGTCCTCATATTCGGTCGGCACGCGGAACGGGTGGTGCGACGAGAGGGTAAAGACGCTGGCCATAAAAGGCTCGGGCAGGGCGGTCAGCTCCTCGCCCATGTATTGCAGGAACGGCTCGTCCCAGATGCCCCATGCGCCATCGAAACCAACATTCCCTTTGGCCGCCTCGTACTCCTCCAACATATAAATCTGTTCCATACCAGCCATTTGGGCAAAGGCGGCGAAGCCCATCGAATTGCGCTGGGAACCGCAGAAAAAGGCCGTCGCGTACCCTTCATCGCCCAACAACTTGGGCATCCCACGCATCTCGCCCAGAGCTTGTGGCAGGAGCACGAACGACTTTTGGTACGACGGGATCGAGGTCAGGATCGAAGGGAGTGCCTCGATGGATTTGCGGCCGTTGGAATAGGCATTCATAAAGGTGTACCCCGCCGCCATCAGCGAATCCAAAAATGGCGTATAACCCTGCCCGTCGGGATACAAATCGGGATTGAGGTAGGCCGAATGCTCGGCGCTGAAACTTTCGAGGGTGAATACCACGATGTTACGTCGCCTGGCGGTAGAATCGGCGGGCGGCGGGTAATGATAGGGGGTAAAAATAGCCGCCAATTCCTGCGGCGAAAAATAATTCGGCACGTCGATCCGGTGGTTGCCCAGCGTGCGGATCGTGCAAAACGGGTTGCTCAGGATCAGCGACGCTTGTTGGGGCGAGGAGGCGTACTGGGCCGCGTTGCTCAGCGTCAGCGGGCGCACCTGCCGGGTAAAACCGCCCCGGATGCCCCCCACGGCGAGTACCCCGGCGGCGGCGAGTCCGATCAGGCTGATTGCTCCATACCCCCACGGGTTTTTGACAGGCAGTTTCCAATCCGGAATCCGGCGGTAGAGCCATATCATCGCCCCAATCAAGGCGATAGCCACCAAGACAAGGAACCAATTTTCGCCGATAAACTGCCCGATCAGCGAAAGCGTGTTGTCGTTCTCGGCAAAATGAAGCTCCTCGGCGGTGATCCGCTTTTTGGCATAATGAAAATAGACGCTGTCAGAGAGGTTAAGTGCAACAATCAACGCACCGTTGGTCACCGTATAAAGCCAAAAAAGAATTGCCCTGTACCACTTCCTCTCGCGGAACCGAAAGGGAATCAGTGAGAAAAAGATAAACACACAGTTGGTATAGAGCACCGAAACGGTATCAAAAACCAGAGACCCCCGAATGAGCGCACCCCACTCCTGCCGGGCAAGCGCGCCCAGCGAATCGGCATTCATCGCATAAAACACACCCCGGCAAAACGCCAGCAGGGCATAAACCACCAACAGGCGCAACAACAAGGTCGTAAACGTATTTTGGCCGATTCGTTTCATTTTTCACTGCCTTTCACAGCGACTTTACTTCGACTGTTCTTAGAGAACCATCGCGCCTTTTTGAAAAAAGGCGCCCCAAAAACTTTTCTGCTTCTCTTTGCAGGGAGATCATCTCTTCGAGACTTCGTTTTATGCCGTATTCCCCTATGGCTTTCAAGCGAGCTTGAGCCGGGGAATACAGCACAAAACGCATTCGCCCACAGGCGAATGTGATCGCCCTGAAAACGGAAGCTGGAAACTCAATCTGATTACTCCTTAATCCCCAATCGGCTCGAAGAGCCGACCTCGGCAGTGGGGTGAAAGGGATGCTTTTGGCCGGTTTTGGCCGCGGCCAGCCCGAACGAAACTGTAATTTCGTTCGGCCGCGAGACAAAAGCGAAAGCCAAAGGCATTCCGAAACCCCGGCCGAAAACTTTTCTTTGCTTCTTTCTTTTAGGATAAAAGAAAGAAGAGAAATAGAAGCAATTCGGATGCAGCGTTTGCTGGGCGATGAACACTACTAAGTGTTCATCGCTCCGCAAACCTGCAACACCTGTCCGCTGACAAAGCTCGACAGGTCGCTGGCCAGGAAGAGCGCCACGTTGGCCACCTCCTCCGGTGTGCCGCCGCGTCGGAGCGGAATCTGCGCGTACCACCCCTCTTTGACGTTGTCCGGCAGGACATCGGTCATCTCGGTCAGGATAAATCCCGGCGCAATGGCGTTGGCGCGGATGTTTCGTGGCCCCAGCTCTTGTGCTACCGATTTGGCCAGCCCGATCAGCCCGGCTTTCGAGGCGGCGTAATTGGCCTGATTGGCGTTGCCCGACACCCCGACCACCGACGACATATTAATAATAGAGCCGTTTTTCTGTTTGAACATGATCGGCTGTACGGCGTGAATGAAGTTGAACGCCGACTTCAGGTTGACGTTAATCACCATGTCCCACTGCTGTTCGGTCATCCGTTTGATGGCCCCGTCGCGGGTGATCCCGGCGTTATTGACCAGCACGTCGATGCGGCCAAAATCTTCCATGATCTGCGCCACAACCCGTTCGGTGTCGGCATAATCGGCCGCGTTCGAGGCATAAGCCTTGCCTTTTACGCCTAAGGCGTTGATCTCGGCCTCTGTCGCCTTGGCGTTATCGTCGATCGCCAGGTCGGTAAAGGCCACATCGGCCCCCTCCTGTGCAAATTTCAGGGCAATAGCCCGACCAATGCCGCGCGCGGCACCCGTTACGATCGCTACTTTTCCGTCCAATAATCCCATAGTTCAGTCTATTTAATTGATTCGTATTTTTCGTTGACCGGACAAAGTTAAGAACTTTTCCTGTTTTTCGGATATGGAAAACAGCGGAACTTTTCTTACCTTTACGCCCTCTTTTAGGAGAGTCAAAAGAGGAAATAACGTTCTTAAAATCAGGATAGATGAAAAACGATACCCGGGTGTTCGAGTTGATCGAACAGGAAAAACAGCGTCAGATGCACGGCATCGAATTGATCGCTTCGGAAAATTTTGTCAGCGAGCAGGTCATGCAGGCCATGGGGTCGGTGTTGACCAACAAATACGCCGAAGGCTATCCGGCCTCGCGCTATTACGGTGGCTGTCAGGTGGTCGACGAGGTCGAACAGCTGGCTATCGACCGGCTCTGCCAGATTTACGAGGCAGAGTACGCCAACGTACAACCCCACTCGGGGGCGCAGGCCAATATGGCCGTTTTCTTGACCGTGCTTCAGCCGGGCGACACCTTTATGGGGCTTGATTTGGCTCACGGGGGTCACCTGACTCACGGCTCGCCGGTCAACTTTTCGGGGTTGCTTTACAACCCGATCGCTTACCGGGTTCAGGAGGAGACGGGCACGATCGACTACGACGAAATGGAACGGCTGGCGCTGGAACATAAACCCAAAATGATCGTCGGCGGGGCTTCGGCTTACAGCCGCGAGTGGGATTACGCCCGGATGCGGCAGATCGCCGACCGCATCGGTGCTATCCTCTGGATCGACATGGCGCACACGGCCGGGCTGATCGCCGCCGGGCTGTTGGCCAACCCGGTCAAACACGCTCACATCGTCACCTCGACCACCCACAAAACCCTGCGCGGTCCGCGCGGCGGTGTAATTTTGGTCGGCAAAGATTTCGACAACCCGTGGGGCGTAAAGACCCCGAAGGGCGAGATCAAAAAAATATCGGCCATGTTGAACTCCGCCGTTTTCCCCGGTGTGCAGGGCGGCCCGCTCGAACACGTGATCGCCGGCAAGGCGGTGGCCTTCGGCGAAGCATTGGAGCCGGAGTACAAAACCTATCAACAACAGGTGCTGAAAAATGCCGCCGCGTTGGCCGGAGCAATGGTCGCTCGGGGCTACAAAATCATCTCGGGCGGTACCGACAACCACCTGATGCTGGTCGACCTGCGGACAAAATTCCCGGAACTGTCGGGCAAAAAGGCCGAAAATGCCTTGGTGGCCGCCGACATCACGACCAACAAAAACATGGTTCCGTTCGACAGCCGTTCGCCGTTCCTCACCTCGGGCATCCGTCTCGGAACGCCTGCTATCACCACGCGCGGGCTGAAAGAGGCCGAAATGGAGCAGATCGCCGAGCTGATCGACCGGGTACTCTCCGACCCCGAAAACGAAGAAAACCTGCGAACCGTGCGCGGTGAGGTCAATCGAATGATGGCCGGTTATCCGCTGTTCGCTTGGTGATTCGGTTGTTCTTTTCAGCCTCTAACTGCCTTTGACTGCGACTTTTAGAAAGTCGCCCAAATCGTCTTTACTCCGACTGTTCTTAGAGAACCAGCGCGCCTTTTTGTAAAAAGGCGCCCCAAAAACTTTTGGGCTTGGGCGTGCAGGGAGATCATCCCTTTCGGACTTCGTTTCATGCTGTATTCCCCTTTGGCTTTCAAGCGAGCTTGAGCCGGGGAATACAGCACAAAACGCATTCGCCCGCAGGCGAATGTAATCTCCCTGAAAACACATTCTACACCAACGTATTATGGTTTCGATAAAAGGTCGGCACGAAATATTTCGTGCCCGACCTTTTTTGTTCACTCTTTTTTTATTCGTTGTTAAAAACCTGTTAATAAGTCTTATTTTACCGAAAACTTATTGTCAAATCCTCTTGTTGTCTTTTTAAATGGTTTTGGTTAAACATCTTAGCCGAAACTCCGGCAGGCGTTTCCGTTGGGGGTGTGTTTGTAAAAGGTTTTCCCTCCCGGCAAAATTTGCGTACCTTTGAGAGGTAGAACGAAAGGATATTCATGGCAAGACAATTCAACACGGCGCGCAGTCGCAACAACGAAATTTTCACCGAAATCAACCGCGAGTTGGGGATGATCCCCCCGCAGGCCACCGATTTGGAGGAGGCTGTGTTGGGGGCGTTGATGATCGAGCGGGAGGCCATGATGACCGTGCAGGAGATTCTTAAGCCCGAATCGTTCTACCGCGAGGCTCACCAGTCGATTTTTCAGGCCATGCTCGACCTCTCGGCGCGCATCGAGCCGATCGACCTCTACACGGTGGGCGATATGCTCCAAAAAAACGGCAAATTGGCCGAAATTGGCGGTGCCGCTTACCTGGCGGCGTTGACCCAAAAAGTGGGGTCGGCCTCTCACATCGAATTTCATGCAACGATCATCGCCCAAAAAGCCGTCCAACGCGAGCTAATCCGGGCGGCCGGGGTGATCCAAAAAAACGCCTACGACGAGTCGAAGGATGTGGCTGACCTGCTGGATTTTGCCGAGTCCGAAATCTTCAAAATCTCGGAAAATTCGGCCAAGCGCGATGTGCAGAAATCGAGCGATGTGATTACCAAGACCATGAAAATGATCGAGGAGGCCTCGCAGAAAAAGGGCGGATTTACCGGGGTCGAGAGCGGATTTACCGCGATCGACCGGCTGACCCTCGGCTGGCAACCCTCCGATTTGATTATCATCGCCGCCCGTCCTTCGATGGGTAAAACGGCCTTTGTGCTCACTATGGCGCGCAACATGGCCGTGCAATTCAATAAGCCGGTCGCTTTTTTCTCGCTGGAAATGAGTGCCCAGCAGTTGATGATGCGCCTCATTGTGGCCGAATCGGGGCTTGACTCGCGCGACATCCGCAACGGGAAAATCGACTCGGCGCAGTGGAAACACCTCGAATCCTCGATCCAGCCCCTGCAACAGGCTCCGCTCTTTATCGACGACACGCCCGCACTTTCGATTTTCGAGTTCCGCTCCAAGGCGCGGCGGCTCAAGATGCAGTACGATGTGCAGTTGATCGTCATTGACTATTTGCAGTTGATGACCGGTACGGCCGACACCCGGGGAAATCGCGAGCAGGAGGTTGCCTCCATTTCGCGCGCGCTGAAGGCGGTGGCCAAAGAGCTGAATATCCCGATCATCGCCCTGTCGCAGTTGAACCGTTCGGTCGAATCGCGGGGTGGGAACAAGCGTCCCCAGCTCTCCGACCTGCGCGAATCGGGGGCCATTGAGCAAGACGCTGACTTGGTGGCCTTTATCCACCGGCCTGAATATTACGGGCTGACCGAAGACGAGCAGGGTATGCCGACAGCTGGGATGGCCGAGATTATCGTGGCCAAACACCGAAACGGCGCCGTGGACACCGTCAAGCTCAAATTCCGCAAGGAGCAGGCAAAATTCATGGACATGGACGAGGACGAATCCCCCGGCGCGATGGACCCGATGGGCGACGGCGGCTTCGGAATCAGTTCGAACAGTCAAGGTTACACGGGCGGCGGGTTCACCGGCGGCTACTCAGGTGGCGGCGGCTCGACCGAAATCGACTCCGGCGCATGGGATATGCCCTCGACCACCCCCGACAGCTTCGGCGGCACCTTTGGCAACGACGACGACTCCCCATCGCCGTTTTAGCATTTTTTCCTAAAAAATGCCTATCTTTAAACGGTAAAACCATAAGATTATGCTGACTATTCTGGGAGAAGAGAACTCCATTTTGAACCGTTTTTTGGCGCAGTTGCGCGATGTCGATTTCCAGCGAAATCCGGTGCTGTTCCGCAAAAATCTCGAACGGATCGGCCAGATCATGGCCTACGAGATCAGCAAGACGCTCCACTACCGCGATCGCACGGTCGAAACCCCGTTGGGCGAGGCCGAGATGAGCCTGCCCACGGACGAGGTGGTGCTGGCCACCGTGTTGCGCTCCGGCCTGCCGATGCACACCGGTTTTCTCGACTTCTACGACGAGGCCCCCAGCGCCTTTGTCTCGGCCTATCGCCACAACAAAAAGGACGGATCGTTCCAGATCGACATCGAGTCGCTGACCTCGCCCGAGCTGGCCGGTAAGGTGTTGATTTTGATGGACCCGATGCTGGCCACGGGGCAATCCATCGAAGTGGCTTACAGGAACTTGGTTCAAACCGGCGGGGAGCCTGATTTTACCCACATCGCCACCATCGTGGCCAGCCAAGACGGGGTCGATTACGTCCAAAAACGTTTCCCTGCCGATAAATTCCGGCTGTGGACGGTGGCTGTCGACCAGGAGTTGACCGTCAAATCGTACATTGTTCCCGGCATCGGGGATACCGGGGATCTTGCATTTGGCGAAAAAATTTAAACCATGTTCAGGATAGGAAACGGATACGACGTACACGCGCTGGCCGAGGGGTTGCCGCTAAGGCTGGGCGGGGTGCGTGTGGAGCATACAGCAGGTTGCATTGCTCATTCGGACGGCGATGTGGCGATCCACGCCCTGTGCGATGCGCTGTTGGGCGCGGCGGCATTGGGCGACATCGGGCTGCATTTTCCGGACACTTCGGCGGAATTTCGGGGTATCGACAGCAAAATCCTCTTGGCACGAACAGCCGACCTCTTGGCCGAGGCGGGCTATGTGATCGGCAATGTCGACCTGACTATCTGCCTGCAACGGCCTAAGATACAGCCTTATATTCCGCAGATGCGCGAGGTGTTGGCCGGGGTGATGGGCGTCGCGCTCGGGCAGGTCTCGGTCAAGGCGACCACCACCGAAAAATTGGGCTTTGTGGGGCGCGAGGAGGGGATTGCGGCCATAGCCTCAGCTTTGATTTATATGCCTGAATAACAATGATCTATCCGTGGGGCGATGCGCGCCGGTTCAACAGCTACTCCCGCTATTTCAAGCAACTTTTCGGCACGCGGGTGCAGAAAGTGACGGTCAATGCCGGTTTTACGTGCCCGAATCGGGACGGGACGATCGGTGTGGGCGGCTGTACGTTTTGCAACAACGAGGCCTTTTCGCCCTCCTATTGCACGTCGGATAAGAGCGTCCGCCAGCAGATCGAGGAGGGGATCGAGTTTCACACCAACCGTTACCGCCGGGCGGAGAAATACTTGGCCTATTTTCAGGCCTTTTCCAACACCCACGCCCCGTTGTCTGAACTCCAGCGCATTTACGATCAGGCGTTTGCCGTGCCAGCGGTCATCGGCGTGGTCATCGGCACCCGCCCGGACTGTGTCGACGACGAGAAACTCGACTATTTTGCCCGGCTGGCCGAGGAGCGGTATGTGGCGATCGAATACGGCATCGAATCGTGTTACGACCAGACCTTGCGGCAGATCAACCGGGGGCACGATTTCGCCTGCGCCCAGCGCGCCAT
>JAISHQ010000083.1 GCA_031262465.1 Rikenellaceae bacterium | reverse complement strand
ACCCGTTCGACTTGGCCTTGCGCGATCAAATCCTCGGTCGGCCCGGCGATCATCCCTCGGCCTTTTTCCATGAGCCAAAGCCTATCGGCCAGCGGGAGGGTCTGCGACAGGTCGTGGGTCGACAGCAGGATGGTCTTCCCGTGGCGGGTCAGCGCGTGCAAGAGTTTCATCACCTCGATGCGGCTGACCACGTCCAAAAAGGCCGTCGGCTCGTCCAAGAGAATCACCGGGCACTCTTGTGCCAACGCTTTGGCTATCATGGCCTTTTGACGCTCGCCGTCCGACAGTTCGGCGATGTAGCTGTCCTCCTTGTGGGCGATAGTGGCCTGCTCCATCGACCGGGCGACGATCGCCTCGTCCTCGGCACTCAGCCGGCCAAAAAAGCCGCTGTACGGGTGACGACCTAAGGCCACCATCTCGCGCACCCGCAACCCACCGGCATGAATTTTATCGGTCAGCACCACCCCGATCTGCCGCGAAAGCTCCCGCGCAGAATAGGCCTCGAACGGCTTCCCGTCCAACAGAATCGTCCCGGATAGAGGCGGTTGCGCCGCCGATAGCGTGCGCAACAGGGTCGATTTGCCCGAGCCGTTCAAGCCCAACAGGGCCGTCAGCGTGCCCCGCTCCAGCGCGAAGGAGAGGCCGGACTGAACCGTTTTGGCTTTGCCACCGCCGAGCCGATAACCGATTGTCAGGGCATCGGCCTGTATGATTGCCTCGGTTTTCAATGGAAATATTGTATTCGTTTTTGATGCAAAATCACATAGATCACCACCGGCGCGCCGACTAAAGGCGTAACGGCGTTGAGCGGGATCACCCCGCCCTCGGGGAGGACGGTAATCAGGTTGCAGAAGAGCGCCACAATACCCCCCGTGAGCAGGGTTAAGGGCAAGAGCGTGTGGTGGTTCGAGGTGCCGGTCACCAGGCGCACGATGTGCGGAACAGCCAGCCCGATAAAGGCCACCGGCCCGCAGAACGCGGTGGTCACCCCCACCAGAATCCCCGTGGCGGCCAACATCCACACCCGCACCCGCCGCACCCTCACTCCGAGGTTGGCGGCATAGCTCTCGCCCAACAACAGGGCGTTCATCGGCTTGACTAACAACAGGGCGATGGTCAGCCCGACAGCTATGGTCACGCAAAAGAAGGGCAACCGGCGCACGGCCACCCCGGAGAAATCGCCCATGCCCCAAATCGTATAGTGGAAAACGCCCTCGGCTGTGGCCAAAAAATTGAGCAGGGAGATCACCGACGAGGCCAAATAGCCGACCATCAGCCCGATGATGAGCAACATAACGGTACTCCGCACGGTGAGCGAAAAGAGGATAATGACCGCCAACACCACCGCCGCGCCAAGAAAAGCACCGACCACCACAGCGAGGTTGCCCGTGAGGGTCAGCCCGGTCAGCGAGCCGCCGATCGTCCCGCCGGTAAAAAGCATCACCACCGCGACCCCGAGGCTCGCCCCGTTGGTGATCCCCAAGAGCGAGGGGCTGGCCAGCGGGTTGTTGAAGAGCGTCTGCAATAGCAACCCCGATCCGGCCAACGCCGCCCCGGCCAAAAGTGCCGTTATGGCCTGAGGCAGACGCGATTGCAAGATAATATACTCCCATGTCGGCTTCGTCGCCTCGCCGCCGAGCAACACGCGCAACACCTCCCCAATCGGCAAGCGCACCGAGCCGAAAAAAAGGTTGGCCAAAAACAGCCCGACGAGCACCGCCGCCGCCATCCAAAACCATTTGGTGTGATTTTCTCCGGGAGCGTTCATCTTCAATCGGTTAGGCGGTGAAAATAACGGGGCGCATAATCGGCGGGCAAGAGTTCGGGGTGAAAAACCCATATCAAATCGCGCAACACCCGGTCGGGGTAAATCGGCACTTCGTCATAATAAGGTGTTCGCCCGGTGTTGACCCCGAAGACGCGGCGGTTTTGAAAGGCCGCAAAACGGGAGGCGGCATCGAACTCGCCCCTCAGCCCGGCGAGCGTCATATCCTGCGGGCGGTTGTACTTAATCACCCACACCTCAGCCCCCACGCCCCGCTCTAAGACCGCCTCGATCGAGAGGGTGAGCGAGCCAGCCAAGGGGTCGTCCGACCAAGGGTAATCGGCCCCGGCATCGCGGTAAAGGTTGGCCATGAAGCTCTCCCCGCCCGGCACGTACCACACGGGGGGATAGGGCATCTCCGGAAGCACGGTGGGACGATCTTCCACATTGTCTGTCAACGCTTTGACGGCCTTGTAATTGGCTTCGATCCGGCGAAAAACCGAATCGGCCTCGGCCTCGCGACCGCAGAACAAGCCCAACAGCCGCACCCATTCGGCGCGCCCCAACGGCGTATTTTCAAGGTATTCGGTCGCCTCCAAGAGCGGTACGCCAATCTTTTCGACCTGCCCATAGCCCATGTTCTCGATCGGGGTGGCGATCAGTAAGTCGGGTTCTAATTGAATGATCTTCTCCAAGTTAGGCGAAGCGGCCTCGCCCACATCGGTCAATGTGCCCTCGGCTATCCCTCGGCGGACAAAATCGAGGTTCACATAACGCGACTCGCACACGCCGACCAGTTGCCCCTCGGCACCGATCGCCTCTAACATCCCGCAATGAGCCGAGGCATAAGCCACAATCCTCCGAACGGGGGTGCGAACCACCTCGCCCCGAGGCAGGTCTTGGGGCAAATCCGCCGTGTCGGGCACTAAGACATAGGTGCGCAGGAGCTTGGTCGTATCCCACGGGTTGCGCACAACGACCCGGGTGTACGCCGCGTGACGCTCCACCGTAAAGCCTTTGGCATAGGCTAAGGCATATATCTCGCCCTCCCCTGCCCCGGCAGAAGGCCGACCGGTGCAACCGATCAGCAACAGAAACAGCCCCGTTAATATACTTATTTTCAAGTTCATACCTTTCCAAAAAAGGCTTTCCACCGTGTACAGGCGGCGGAAAGCCACGGTTTGTGCACAAATAATCATTCGTGCGGATCGGAAAAAGGATACATTTGGGTGAAATTCACCGGAGCAGACACGCCCCTGAAAAAGAGTCACCTCAACTCTGCTTTTACCCGAAGCATCCATTGAATGAACGACAGTGGCAGGTCTTCTGGCTTTCCTCGCGTCCGACGGCCTTCCCATTCTCCTAAGAGAACAGTGGCTGAGAGATTGCCGGACGTTTTAGCATTTGCCTGTTAAACAAACGCTTAGAGGAATACAGCTGCGGGAACAGCTCCGGATTCGGGTATGGCAGAGGCTCTTACCGGATTCCCTTTTTCAGATGGTTTCGCGCCTCAGAGCGCGAAGCCATCACCACTGACATCTTCAGTGACAAAGGTAGCATTTTTTCAGACACGACGGTATGCTCTTGACAGAAAATCTCAGACATCCTATTTTGGTCTGTTTTTTGTGGCATATTTCAACCTGTAATAACTAATTATAAACCAAATAAAAGAAAACGGAATGAGTAAAACCATCTATGTCGCCCTTGCAGTGGCTCTGTTGGGCGTAACGGCGTGTGGAAACCGCAACAACCGCAAGGCGGTCGTCGAAGAAGAAGAGGTTGTGGCCATTGTTGCCCCACAACCGGCCGATTGTGACCCGAACGAGGGGTATGTTTGGTCGCGCATGAACGAGGATTGCATCAAACTCTTTGAAGAGGGCGTTTCGCTGATCTCGGCCTACAACCCGGAAATGGATCACGTGATTTACGTGCTGTTCAGTCCCGACTCGACCCGGGCGGAACTCTTTGTCGACCAACAAAGCACGGACATTTTCGATCGGCAGATCGTTGACGGTCAACCTGTTTGGAGCCTCGGAGAAAACAGCGCGAAAAGCGTACAACAAGTCGATGGAGCTTGGGTCATGAAACAAGACGGTAAAGTCGCCTATACGCACACGGCAGACCTCGGGCCGATCGAGGCTCGTTATCTGGGTTCGGACGGGATCACCCGCCGGGTCTATTGGGTCGATGCCTCGTTTTACCCCGAAGCCGAGCGGGCAACGGTCAAAGTCGATGACCGGGTTTACGAGCTGAAACAATACGTCACCGGCTCGGGTTACGGCTACCGCAACGCCGATGCCGACCTGCGCGGCAAGGGCTACGAGGCCCAGCTGACCTTTACCTCGGACACCCTACGCAACCTGACCCTCAAAGACACCCGCGCCGACGAATAAACCGGCGGTAATTGGTTACAAACCAAAGCGGCTGCCTCCTCTCGGAGACAGCCGCCGCTTGGTGTTAGGTTTATCGGTTACAACTCCGATTATTCTCTTTTTACGAGCGAAATGTTGTCGAAATAGAAGGTGGTTGCCGTCAACCCGAGGTCGAAGGAGATCGCTCCCATACCATCAACCACGTTCCCACTCATGAAAATGTCTGAGGTGGTAAAAGTTCTCCATTCGGTCGTGATGTTCAGGTTTTTCATCATATTCATATATAGATTCGGTGCACTTTGGGCTTGAGTGCCAATCGTAGCAGGTACGTCGGCACGAATATCCACACTAAGGTCATAATACTCACCATCAACCATTACCGGCTCCCATTTAAGGATGAATTGCACGTCGTAAAAATTGGCCTGAACCGCCGGATTGGTGACCGTAACAGCCCGACCCGTTCCGCCTGCTCCTTCTCCATCGGCGGTGTAACCCAACGCTCCAGAGCCACTCATTTGGTAATTGGTTTCGTCATCGCCTTCAAAGTCACCATTGACGAACATTTCGGTGAACACGGGTGGTACAACCTTTTCCCACTTGATGTTGTCAAAATAATAGGTCGTGGCTGTTGAACCCAATAAAAAGGAGATATTTTGGAAATTAGAATAATCTGTTGTTCCCGTCCAGGTATAATGTTGCCATTCGGTGTTCGAATAGATCATCCCAACGGCATCCCAATAGATGTAATCACCGGGGTTAGCACCCTGAGTCTGTGTATCAATTCGCGCGGGAGCGTCCGAGCGCACGTCCATCGAGAAGGTGTACTCTTCGCCCGGTATTGCCTCGGGTATTTTGAAGAAGAACTGGGCGTCCCACATATTTACGCCGACATTATCGCTCGTAACGGTAAGTGCTCTGCCTTGCCCTTGATAACCACCTCCATCGGCTGTATAACCGACTGTAACATTAACTCCATTTTCAGGAGTATCCGTGGTCGTCCAGTTCGACGCATCGTCAGTCTCGAAATCTTGCTCCGATACCTGAGGAATATCGCCCAAATCGCCCGCCTGACGAATGATGTATTGGAGAGACAAATAATGGTCAGGTGTCGATCGTACTGTAACCACCGCACTGCGGTTGTGCCCGGTATTGGGTTCCAATTGGAGCGTGATAGTCTGTTCCTCCAGCGCGCGGGTCTGGGGGGCGACACTGATCCACGACTGTGCCTCGGAGGGGATAACCACCTCATAGGCTGTGTTCGACAAAAATTCCAACGCCACCTCACCGCCTTCGGCCGAAGCGTCTTTCGTGGAATTGTCGTCAAAATACAAACCAGCCCCCTCGAAACGAATACTGCGCATAATCAATTTGTCGCCATTGGTAACAATGACAACGACTTTGCCATTATCGTACTCGTTGACCCAATAGGTGGTTGAAATACGAATATGACCCGTCAGTCCGCTCTCGTCGTCGGGGGTAACTTCAGCAGTGATATATTGCAAAGAAGAAATCACTTCGATTGTGACCGGGCCGGTAGCGGAGGTAACGGTGTAACCGATTTCGTGAGAAGCATAAGGTTCCAGAACAACGAGGTCTTCCTCGTCGAAGGCGATGCTCAGCGGCGCGCCAATCGGAATCGAGAACGTTGTGCCGTCGGTCAGGGTGAAAGTAACCTCGTCGGTACCGATCACGATGCTCTCGATCAGCGTATCGCCGTCCTCACCTGGAGCACCGGGAGTGCCGGTTTCACCCTTTTCACCCTGAGCACCAGTAGCGCCGGGTTCTCCGTTTTGGCCGGGAGCACCGGGAGCGCCCGTGGCACCGTCATTTCCGTGAGTGATGGTTGCGGTAGAACCGTCCGAAAAGGTAATGTTGTACCCGTTGGCTGTTTCGGTGATCGTCTTGATGAAAAGATTGTTTTCATAAGCCCGTTGCACGGTTTCCAGAGCCGATACTCGCTTTTCGAGCGAATTGATCGAGTCCCATACGGGGGCATCGTTGTAATCTTCGCTACATCCGCTCAAAGTCAGGACGATAGCAGCGACAAAAAGTAAAAATTTCTTCATGGTTGCTTTGGTTTAAGTTTGTTTTTTAGTTTGCTTTACAATATAAATTCAATTCTCAAGCGCATTCTATTACAGATTATCTTGCAAATCAAAAAAAAAAAAAAACGGAAAAACAAAATTTTATGTACAAAAAATGTAAAAAATAGCGGCTGTCTCAAAATTGAGACAGCCGGGTTGCTTTGTAAGACCGGAACCGGTTAGTGATACTAACCGGTTGGTTAGCCACACTAACCGACTGAAAATGCTAATTATTGCCGGTATGATTGTATTAATTGCTATATTTGTTCGATTTCACAAACCCACCCAAAAAATGAAAACCAAAATTGCTATCGTGGCCTTGTTGTTTGTCGGTTTGTTGTGTTCCTGCAGGAATAACGGCGTCTACAACTCGCTATTAGAGCCATTTCCCCGGGTTGACGATTGCCCGTTAAACATCGTGTCGGCCTATTCCTTCGACTCGATCGGCAATCCCGATTTTATTTTTTCTGTGGGCGATAACATCCTCTTATCCGAACCGCAGTTGCCCTTGTTGCTCTCTTCGTACAACATGGAACGTGATGAATACCAACGGTTTTTATCCAAAGGCAACGGTTCCCGGGAGTTGTTGGATGTGATACAGATCGGCTCGTACACCGACAGCACGTTCTTTGTAAAGAGCACGTTCAGCAACAACGTGTTGATTTACGCCAACGACACGCACGACTTTTTGCAGGAAGCCCCGGTCGTGGAGGGTGCCGTATCTGTCGTGTGGGACAACCCGATTTTGATCGCATCGTGCACCGGCTCTTCGCGTTTCGTGTTGCGCGACACCTCCGACGGCCGTTCGATCGCGTTCGGCAACACCGACCCGATTGGCGATTTTTCGGCCGAGCAGGTCGCCTCAATTATGCAGGGGTTGTGTGTTGGGAATCGGGAGGAAAAACGATTTGCATGGGCTTCCCTGTATGGCGATCTGTTTGAAATCTATGATTACAGCGACACAAGCCGTATCCGGTTGGTTACCAGACAGCAAGGGGAATTACCTCGCACCGAAATCTCCGAACAAGGGTACCCCCTCACCCTGCCCGAGACGAAATTAGGCATTGTTTCGATCACCAGCAACGATCAATACATTTACGCCTTGTACAACGAAAACCGGCTCGTCGACGCGCTGACCCAAAGAGATAAAATCATGTTTTGCAACAAGATTTTGGTCTATGATTGGGACGGAAACCCGGTCAAAGCCTTGCAAACGGACTATCCGATCCGATCCATCGCATGGAACGACAAGCATAAAACCCTGTTTTGTGTCGGGGTCGACCGCGAGGGAATGAACTTTCACCTCTTCTCCGTGAAAGAGTAAGAGCTTGGCAGGGAAATCCAAACAGGCTCAAAACACAACCGTCGATCCGGGTCTCCGAATCGACGGTGTGTGTTTGAATCAGGTGTCTGGTTCGCCGAAAATTACAGCTCTGCAATCGAAGAGGTGGTAACCGAGCGGTCAACCTTTTTGACCAGACCGGCCAAGACGCTGCCCGGGCCGAGTTCGACGAACTCTGTCGCGCCGTCGGCCAACATATTGCGCACGATCTGTGTCCAGCGCACCGGAGCGGTCAGCTGGGCGATCAGGTTTTGGCGAATCGCCGCCGGATCGGTATAGGGTTTCGCGTCGACATTTTGATAGACCGGGCAGATCGGTGTGCGGAACGGAGCTGCCGCGATGGCCGCCTCCAATTCTACGCGCGCCGGTTCCATCAGGGGCGAGTGAAAGGCACCGCCCACGTTGAGTTTCAGTGCCCGTTTGGCTCCGGCGGCTGTGGCGGCGGCGATGAGTGCCTCAACCCCGGCGTTTGTGCCCGAAACCACCAATTGGCCGGGGCAGTTGTAGTTGGCCGCCACGACCACATCGTCGATCGACGCACAAAGTTCTTCGACCACCTGATCGTCCAAGCCAAGAATTGCCGCCATCGTCGACGGATTGGCCTCACAGGCCTTTTGCATGGCCATCGCCCGTTGGGAGACCAGCCTCAGCCCATCTTCAAAATCCAACGCTCCGGCGGCCACCAACGCGCTGAACTCGCCCAGCGAATGACCGGCCACCATATCGGGGTTGAACCCCTCGCCCAACGCCTCGGCCAGAATCACCGAATGGAGGAAAATGGCCGGTTGGGTCACCCGCGTCTGCTTGAGTTCTTCGTCGGTGCCGGAGAACATGATGTCGGTGATGCGGAAGCCAAGAATTTCGTTGGCTTTTTCAAACCGGGCTTTGGCCTGCGGAATCTGGTCGTAGAGTGCCTTGCCCATGCCGACAAATTGCGCGCCCTGTCCGGGAAATACAAATGCTTTCATCGTTATTATCGTTTTAGATTTTTTCAATCAAACGGCGCAAATATCGCTATTTTAATCGAAACAGCAATTTTTAGCCCTTGCTTATATGTTGCACAACATAATTTCGATTGGTTTATTCGGTAAGAATTGAAAAAAATGTACCTTTGCACGCCTATTTGAAAACTCAAACTGAAACACGAACAATACTTACATAAAAAACGTTATGGCAGATAACCAGAAGAAACTGTTCACCGAATTTCCGCCTGTGAGTACAGCGCAGTGGGAAGAGGTGATCCGGAAGGATCTGAAAGGGGCCGATTACGACAAGAAATTGGTGTGGAAAACCATGGAGGGCTTCAACGTAAAGCCTTATTACCGCGCCGAAGACTTGGAGGGGCTTCCTTTCTTGGATTCAAAACCGGGAGAATTTCCCTTTGTGCGGGGAACCAAATGCAACAACCGCTGGATGGTACGTCAGTCCATTGTGGTCTATGACCCTCGGGAGGCGAACGCGCTGGCACTCGAAGTGCTCATGCGCGGTGTCGACTCGTTAGGGTTTGAGATCAACGGCAGTAACTTCAGTGCCGAGGACCTCGACCTGCTCTTGAAAGGGATCGACCTGCGGGCCGTGGAGCTTCACTTCGACGGCGCGGCGTTGCTCAGCGACTTGGAAAAACACGTCTTCGCGCTGATCGAACGGTGCGGCTATGGCCCGAAAGAGGTGCGCGTGAGCTTCGGTTACGACCCGTGCATTTGGAAACTCTCGATGCGGGGTGACCAGGCGTGTCTCGATGCCGGTTCCTATTGCCGAACCAACATCAAGGCCGCTATCGAGCGCGCCCAGCCTTACAAAAAGATTCGTTGCATAACGGTCAACGGCCACGTTTTCAACAGTTGCGGGGCGACGATCGTACAAGAGCTGGCCTTTGCGCTGGCCAACGGCCACGATTACCTGAGCGTTTTTCAGGACGACGGCTTGACGATCGACCAGATCGCCCGAGCCATTGCATTCAAATTCTCTGTTGGGTCGAATTACTTCATGGAGATCGCCAAATTCCGCGCGGCGCGCCTGCTGTGGGCCAACATCGTCAGCGGCTATGCACCTGAGTGCGAGTGCTCGGCCAAGATGAAGATCACCGGGGTGACGTCCGATTTCAACATGACCGTTTACGACCCTTATGTCAATATGTTACGCGGAACGACCGAGGCCATGTCCGCCGCCTTAGGGGGTGTGGACACGTTGGAGGTGTTGCCTTTTGATTGGGCGTTTGAAGAACCAACCGAATTTTCGGCCCGCATCGCGCGCAACGTGCAACTGCTCCTGAAAGAGGAGTCGCACTTCGATCAGGTGGTCGACCCGGCCGGTGGTTCTTATTATATCGAGAACCTGACCGCCTCCATCGCCGAACAGGCGTGGAAGCTCTTCCACCAAGTGGAAGAGTTGGGCGGCTATGCGGCGGCTTTTAAAGCCGGATTCATCAAGGAACAACTTGACGCTTCAGCCGACAAACGGCGCAAAAACATCGCCACCCGCCGGGAAATCCTGCTGGGCACGAACCAATACCCGAACTTCATCGAAAAGGCCGACAACGCGATCGACCCCTCGATGGTCGGTGTCGAACCGGCAGGCGTTTCTTCCAACCCGAACCTGCTCAAACCCTTCCGAGGCGGAATGGAATTTGAACAGGTGCGTCTGGCGGTCGATCGGAGCGGCAAAACCCCGATCGCCTTTATGCTGACCGTGGGCAATCTGGCCATGGCTCGCGCCCGCTCGCAGTTTGCCGGCAACTTCTTCGGATGCGCCGGGATCGAACCGGCGGATAACCTGCTCTTCGCCTCGGTCGAACAAGGGGTCGAAGCCGCTCTTGCGGCCAAAGCCGACATCGTGGTGCTCTGCTCCTCGGACGACGAATACGTCACCTTGGCTCCCGAGGCGTTCAAAGCACTCGACGGCAAGGCGATCTTTGTCGTTGCCGGTGCACCGGCCAGCCAGCCGGAATTGGAAGCACAAGGCATCCGAAACTTTATCAGCGTTCGTTCCAACGTGCTCGAAACCCTGAAAGGGTATGTGCGGGAACTCGGTATTAACCTTTACGAATAAGAAACGATGAGAGTTAAATTTTCTGATCTAACCTATAAAGGAGCCGCCCCGCAGGCCTGTGACACGGGCAAAGGCGGCGGTTGTTCCGAGGAAAACCCGGTGTGGGATACAGCAGAACAGATTGCGGTCAAAGGCACCTATTCGGCTGAAGACCTCGAAGGAATGGAACACCTGAACTATGCCGCCGGTATCGCCCCCTTCTTGCGCGGGCCGTACAGCACGATGTATGTGATGCGTCCGTGGACGGTACGCCAATACGCCGGTTTTTCGACGGCACAAGAGTCTAACGCCTTCTACCGCCGCAACTTGGCTTCCGGCCAAAAGGGGCTTTCGGTCGCCTTTGACCTGGCCACCCACCGGGGCTATGATGCCGACCACCCGCGTGTGGTGGGCGACGTGGGCAAAGCCGGGGTGTCGATCTGCTCGGTCGAAGACATGAAGGTGCTCTTCGACGGCATTCCGTTGAACCAAATGTCGGTCTCGATGACCATGAACGGTGCCGTGTTGCCCGTGCTGGCCTTCTACATCGTGGCCGGGCTGGAACAGGGCGCAACACTCGACCAAATGGCCGGGACGATCCAAAACGACATTCTCAAGGAGTTTATGGTGCGCAACACCTACATCTATCCGCCGGAATTTTCGATGAAGATCATCGCCGATATTTTTGAGTACACCTCGAAATATATGCCCAAATTCAACTCGATCTCCATTTCGGGTTATCATATGCAAGAGGCCGGGGCAACCGCCGACATCGAGTTGGCTTACACGCTGGCCGACGGCTTAGAATACCTCCGCACCGGGGTCAACGCCGGGATGGACATCGACGCTTTCGCGCCGCGCCTGTCGTTCTTCTGGGCCATCGGGATGAACCACTTCATGGAGATCGCCAAAATGCGCGCGGCACGTCTGCTGTGGGCCAAGATCGTCAAGACGTTCGACCCGAAGAACCCCAAATCGCTCGCCCTGCGTACCCACTCGCAGACTTCGGGCTGGTCGCTAACCGAACAAGACCCGTTCAACAACGTGGCTCGCACGGCGATCGAAGCGATGGGTGCCGCCTTAGGACACACCCAGTCGCTCCACACCAACGCGCTCGACGAAGCCATCGCCCTGCCGACCGACTTCTCGGCCCGCATCGCGCGCAACACCCAACTCTACATTCAGGAGGAGACTTCGATCACCCGGGTGGTCGACCCGTGGGCCGGTTCGTACTATGTCGAATCGCTGACTCAGGAGATCGTCGAAAAGGCTTGGGCGCTGATCGAAGAGGTCGAAAAACTCGGCGGGATGGCCAAAGCCATCGAGACCGGTATCCCGAAAATGCGCATCGAAGAGGCGGCCGCCCGCAAACAGGCGCGCATCGACTCGGGCAACGACACCATTGTGGGGATCAACAAATACCGGCTGGAAAAGGAAGACCCGATCGACATTTTGGCCGTCGACAACACCGCCGTGCGCGAAGAACAGGTCAAACGCCTGCAAGAGTTACGCGCCAGCCGCGACAACGACCGCGTAAAAGCGGCTTTGGCGGCGATCACCGAGTGTGTGAAAAGCGGAAAGGGTAACCTGCTTGAACTTGCTGTCGAGGCGGCCAAAGCGCGCGCTTCGCTCGGCGAAATCTCTGATGCCTGCGAGGTGATCGTAGGACGTTACAATGCGGTGATCCGCACGATTTCAGGTGTTTATGCTTCAGAGGTGAGAAACGACGATCAATTTGCCAAAGCCAAGGCTCTGGCCGAAGAGTTTGCCCGCAAAGAGGGGCGTCAGCCGCGCATCATGGTGGCCAAATTAGGACAGGACGGTCACGACCGGGGAGCCAAAGTGGTTGCCACGGGCTATGCCGACATCGGTTTCGATGTCGACATGGGGCCGCTCTTCCAGACCCCCGAAGAGGCCGCCCGGCAGGCCGTGGAAAACGACGTACACGTGGTGGGGGTATCTTCGCTGGCCGCCGGTCACAAGACCCTCGTTCCGCAGATTGTCGCCGAGCTGAAGAAACTCGGCCGCGAGGACATCATCGTCATCGTGGGCGGTGTGATCCCGGCACAGGATTATGACGACCTCTACCGCGACGGCGCAGTGGCCATCTTCGGCCCCGGCACCCCCGTCGCCACCGCAGCCATCAAAATCCTCGAACTGTTGTTGGCCGATTAATCCGTCCCAACAACTTCCAAACAAGCCGGGGTTCGCGTAAAACGCGAACCCCGGCTTGTTTTAGCCTATGACTGCGACTTTTAGAAAGTCGCCCAAATCGTCGCCTTTTGTAAAAGGCGACACCGAAAACTTTTCTGTTTGGGCTTGCAGGTCGAAAATTCCCTACGGGAACAACCCTCTTGTTCCGGATATTCCTTGCTTCAAGCGAGCTTGGCAGGAATATCCAAAACAAGAGGCATTCACCTCCTGCGGAGTGAATGTTTCCGCCCTGAAAAACCCATTCTGCATCAATCTGTTATTCCTGAAAAACAAACAAGAAATCCCATTCGGACAAAGCCCGACAAAGAAATTTCGGGTCAGTGTAAAAAGCAGATGGAGTGGTACTGAAAGACGAAAGACGAAAGACGAAAGAAAATCCAGAAAAGACCTACCACCTCCCCCTCGCCTGTTTGGCTCGGGTACTCCTCCTTCCCCGAAGGAGGAGACTTTTGTCTAATTCCTCTTTTCCCTATCTAAAGAAGTCCCCTCCTTCGGGGAAGGAGGGGTGCCCAACGGGCGGGGTGGTAGGTCTTTGGTGCAACTAAGAATTTGTTTGATTTAATGTCCCCACCTGCTTTTTGCACTGAGCCGAAATCTCAGCGATTTTAAATAATAAACGAGGCATCCGATTCCGGATGCCTCGTTTGGTTCTGTTTTGTTTGTTCGTGCTTTTTATCGTTGAATAAACCGCATATCTTCTAACCATTTGAGGAGAAGGGTTTTCCACTCTTCGTGGTAGCGAAAGCGGGGCATAAATCCCCAGCCGTGGTTTCCGTTGGGGAAGACGTACAAGGCACCCTTCACGCCGTTTTTGTTCATGGCCGAAAAGAAGCGGAGGCTGTGTTCGACCGGTACCAGACCGTCGTCCTGGCTGTGGAACAGGATGGTGGGCGGCGTTTGCGCGGTCACATAGTGGTCGTTGGAGTAGAAGTCCAACAATTCCTGATCCTGTCCGCCGGTCAGCAGGTCGTAAGAACTTTTGTGCCATATAGTTGGATCGGAGGCGATAACCGGGTAGAAGAGCACGGCAAAATTGGGGGTGCTGGCCGCATCCTCTTGGTGGGTGGCCACGGTCGAGGCCAAGTGCCCGCCTGCCGAACAGCCGGAGATGCCGACCTTGTTGGGGTCAACGCCCCACTCGGCACCCTTTTCGCGCACCAAGCGGATCGCCTGCCGCGCATCGCTGGAGGGTATTTCGTGGTTTCCGTTGGGCAGACGGTATTCCAACAGAACGCCCGTAATGCCTTCAGTAGCCAGCCATTGGGCGATTTGGTGCCCCTCGTGGCTTTTCGACAGCATGGCATAGCCGCCGCCCGGCAAGCAGACGACAGCCGCTCCGGTATTTTTGGCCGGATCAGCCGGATAGACATACATCACGGCATCGAGCCGCCGGGCGGGATCGGTGATCCCGTTGTCGTTCGGTGCGCCATCCGGCCATACGGGGATCGCGATCGGTTCCTGAGCCGCCAGCGCAAAAACGGCGCACATCGCCGCCAAAGTAGAAATTAGTTTTTTCATATTTTTTTAAGTTTAAAGTATTCGCAACCCAAAGGTAACAAAAAAAACCGAAGAAAAACAAGACACCCCCTGCGGCGAGACCCTTTTACCTCGAAAAAGGGATAAATTTTGCCGAAAATAGTGTAACTTTGCGCCATAAAACCACGAATTAAGTAATGGAGGAAAATTAGTGATCCATTTTTCGAGGCTATCGTCGAGGCAATTTTTCGGGTTCGAGCCGATGGCTTACCGGGGTAAGTCAAGGATCGAAGCTGGAAAAGAGTCCGACGAGAGTCCGAAATAAATCATAAATTTTTACTCTATTAAAATGGTTCAATAATTTTTCGACTTTACTTATTAATGTTTGAAGTGGCGCAGGCCGGTAAATACCATCGACATCCCGTGGGCGTTGCAATAGTCGATCGAGTCCTGATCGCGTACCGAGCCGCCGGGCTGAATGACCGTGTCGACCCCCTCGGCGTGTGCCAATTCGACACAGTCGGCAAAGGGGAAAAAGGCATCGGAGGCCATCACGCCGCCGCGCCGGTCAAAACCGAACGCTTTAGCCGTTTCGACCGCCTGTTTCAGCGCATCGACCCGAGAGGTCTGCCCGATGCCGCTGGCCAACAGCGTTTGGCCTTTGGAGAAGACAATGGCGTTCGATTTGGAGTGTTTCACGATGATGTTGGCGAAGATCAACTCCTTCATTTGTTCGATCGAGGGAGTCTGTTCGGTAACCACCCGCATCTCGCTGTCGCGTCCGCCGAGCGACAGGTCGCGATCCATCTCGGCCACCCCGTTCAGCAACGAGCGGAATTGGGTCGTCGGGCGTTTGATCGCTTTTTGACGCAGGATAATGCGGTTTTTCTTCGATTTCAGTATTTCTAACCCCTCGGGGTCGTATTCCGGAGCGATCACCACCTCGCAGAAGAGTTTGTTGACCTCCTCGGCGGTGGCTTTGTCAATGGGGCGGTTGGCGATCAGCACACCGCCGAAAGCCGATACCGGGTCGCAGGCCAAGGCCGAAAGATAGGCTTCGACCAGCGTGGGCCGCGTGGCCACCCCGCAGGCGTTGTTGTGTTTGAGGATGGCAAAAGTCGGCTCTTCAAATTCGGCGATCAGGTTCACTGCCGCGTCGATGTCGAGCATATTGTTGTACGAAATCTCCTTGCCGTGGTATTTCTCGAACAGGGCATCCAGATCGCCGAAGAACGTCGCCTTTTGGTGCGGATTTTCGCCATAGCGCAACACCGTGCCCTGGGTTTCGCTCACCTTGAAGGCGGTGATGCCCTCTTTTTGGGTGAAATAGTTGAAAATGGCCGTGTCGTAATCCGAGCTGACGTTAAAGGCCTGCGCGGCAAAATAACGGCGTTGTTCGAGCGTGGTCGCCCCTTGCTGATTTTGTAATATTTCATACAGTTCGGCGTATTGGGCGACCGAGGGAACGATCACCACATCGCGGTGGTTTTTGGCCGCCGCACGGATCAGCGAGATGCCGCCGATGTCGATCTTTTCGATGACAGCCGCCTCTTCGGCCCCCGAGGCCACCGTTTCGGCAAAGGGGTAGAGGTCGACAATCACCAAGTCGATCTCCGGAATTTCATATTGGGCAAGTTGTTCGCCGTCCTGTGGGTTGTCGCGGCGGAAGAGGATGCCTCCGAAGACCTTCGGGTGGAGGGTTTTGACCCGGCCGCCGAGGATCGAGGGATAGCCCGTCAGCGACTCGACGGATTGCGCAGAAAGCCCCAATTCCTCAATAAATTTCAGGGTTCCCCCCGTCGAATATATCGTCACGCCCTGTTCGGCGAGCAGTTTTACAATTTGATCCAGACCGTCTTTGTAATAGACAGAGATTAAGGCACTTTTAATTTTTTTCACGAGATGGATAGTTTTAGCGATTACCTGTCGCAAAGGTACAAA
>JAISHQ010000030.1 GCA_031262465.1 Rikenellaceae bacterium | reverse complement strand
TACATCACCAAAAAATTTTTGGGGACGTACTTTTTTGCGATCGCGCTGATCTCGGTGGTGATCGTGGTCTTCGATGCGGCCGAACACATGGACAATTTCATCGAGACGAAAGCCCCGCTGTCGAAGATTCTCTTTACGTTTTACTTGAACTATATCCCCTTCTTAATCAATCAGTTCAGCGGCCTGTTTACCTTTATCGCGGTAATCTTTTTTACCTCGAAAATGGCCTACAACACCGAGATCATCGCCATCTTGTCGAGCGGGATCAGCTTCAAACGGATGTTGTGGCCCTACCTGCTCTCGGCCACGGCGATCACCCTGCTGAGCCTGTTGCTCAACCTCTTTGTCATCCCGGCCTCCAACGAGATTCGCTTTCGATTCGAGCGAGAGTACATCAGTTCGGGCAGTTCCTCCTCCGATTACGAACAGCACATCTACCGGCAGGTCACCCCGGGCACTTTTGTCTACATTCGCGGCTACAACGGAAATACCCAGCGGGCGCAATTTCTCGCGTTGGAAACCTATGAGCACGGGGCGATGGTCTCCTCGTTGGAGGCCACAGGTGTCCGTTTCGACTCGGTTACAACCCGTTGGACTGCACCCCAATACATTGAACGCCAATTCGTGAACACCGAAGAACATTTTGAGAAGAAACAAAACCTCGACACGATGATTAACCTCACCGCCGACGAATTGGGGCGGGTCGAAGAGTTAGTCAAAACAATGAACTACACCGAGTTAAACCGCTTTGTTCGCCAACAACGCGACAAGGGGTCGGACATGATTTCGGTCTTCGAGGTCGAAAAATACAACCGCTGGGCCTATCCGATGGCCTCCTTTATCCTGACCCTGATGGGCGTGTCGCTCTCTTCGAGAAAGGTGCGAGGTGGGACAGGGCTTCACATCGGGGTGGGCATCGGGCTTTGTTTTACTTATATCCTCTTCATGAAATTTGTCGAAGAGTTCGGCAAAAGCGGGGTTATACCCGCCGGGCTGGCTGTTTGGCTTCCGAATATTCTTTTTGCGGTGATTGCGATATACCTTTATCGCAAAGCACCGAAATAACTCAAGGGGACTTCGAAAAATCCAAAATACTGCGTTACGCTCCCTTAGAAAAATGCTCGAGTACCTTTAGTACACTGCGCTTTTTCCTCGGTCGCAAGCCTTGTCTTTTGAATTTTTGGAAGCCCCCTCAATTTTCAGAAAAGATTTTTTACCTTTGTTCCACTAAAAACTCTAAACATAAATAAAACTGTAAATTCTATGGCAAACGTAATGAACCGGGCGGCGGACAACATCCGTATTCTGGCGGCATCTATGGTCGAAAAGGCCAAATCGGGTCACCCCGGCGGCGCAATGGGCGGCGCAGACTTCGTCAATGTACTTTATTCCGAATTTTTGAAATACAACCCGGACGATACCGCGTATCCGTTCCGCGATCGTTTCTTCCTCGACCCGGGGCACATGTCGCCGATGCTCTACTCGGTGTTGGCGTTGGCCGGTTACTATTCGGTCGACGATTTGGCGCAATTCCGCCAATGGGGCAGTATCACCCCCGGACACCCGGAAGTCGACTTGGCGCGCGGCGTTGAAAACACCTCCGGCCCGCTGGGTCAGGGCCACACGATGGCCGTCGGCGCGGCGATTGCCGAACGCTTTTTGGTGGCTCGCTTCGGCGAGTGGATGGCGCATAAGACTTATGCCTTTATCTCCGACGGCGGTGTTCAGGAAGAGATTTCGCAGGGTGCAGGGCGCATTGCCGGTCACTTGGGGCTGAACAACCTGATTATGTTCTACGACTCGAACGACATCCAGCTCTCGACTACCGTTCCGGAAGTGACCTCGGAAAATGTGGCTCAGAAATACGAAGCGTGGGGATGGAATGTATTGGTTATCAACGGCAACGATGCCGATGCGATTCGTGGCGCGCTGACTGCCGCGCAGGACGAAACCCAGCGTCCGACCCTGATTATCGGCAAAACCGTGATGGGCAAAGGAGCGGTTGACGCTCAAGGAGCCAGCTATGAACGGAAAACCTCGACCCACGGCCAGCCGTTGAGCGCTGCCGGTGCGAGCATCGAAGAGAGCGTTAAAAACTTGGGCGGCGACCCGAAAAACCCCTTTGTGATCTTCGACGACGTAAAAGAATTGTACGCAAAACGCCGCGAAGTTCTGCGCAAAGAGCAGGCCGCTCGCAAGGCCGAAGAGGCCGCTTGGCGCGCCGCTAACCCCGAGTTGGCCAAGAAGTTAGACAGCTTCCTCTCCGGCACAGTGCCTGCGCTGGATTACAGCTCGATCGAACAAAAACTCAACGACGCGACCCGCAACGCCTCGGCCAAAGTGTTGGGTTTCTTTGCCGAAAAGGTTGAAAATATGATCGTTGCCTCGGCCGACCTGTCGAACTCCGACAAAACCGACGGTTTTTTGAAGAAAACCCACGCCTTTACCAAGGGCGACTTCAGCGGTGCTTTCTTCCAAGCCGGGGTTTGCGAGCTGACCATGGCCTGCATCATGAACGGGATGTCGCTCCACGGCGGGGTGATCCCGGTGTGCGGCACGTTCTTCGTCTTCTCCGATTACATGAAACCGGCCTTGCGTCTGGCGGCTCTTATGCGCCTGAATGTCAAATACGTATGGACACACGACTCGTTCCGTGTCGGCGAAGATGGCCCGACCCATCAACCCGTTGAACACGAAGCTCAACTGCGCCTGATGGAGCAATTGCGCAACCACCACGGCGAACGCTCGACCCTCGTCCTGCGTCCCGGCGATGCCGACGAAACGACCATGGCGTGGAAACTCGCCCTCGAATCTCAGCGTCCGGCCGCGCTGATCCTCTCGCGTCAAAATATCCAAAAACTCCCCGTGGCTTCCTACGAAGGGGTGGCCAAAGGGGCATACACCGTCATGGATAGCGAGGGCACACCCGATGTGATCCTGCTGGCCAGCGGCTCGGAAGTTTCTACGCTGGTCGACGGTGCCAAACTGTTGCAGGCCGACGGCGTGAAAGTGCGCGTTGTCTCGGCTCCCTCCGAAGGCCTCTTCCGCGATCAGGACAAAGCCTATCAACAGCAGGTGCTTCCGGCAGGCGTGAAGAAATTCGGGATGTCGTCGGGGCTTCCCTCGACATTGGCCGGGCTGGTCGGTGCTGACGGCGAAGTCTTCGGGCTGGATCACTTCGGTTACTCGGCTCCCTACACCGTGCTCGACGAAAAATTCGGCTTCAACGGCCAAAACGCTTATACCCAGGTAAAAGCCATGCTGAAATAACCCGAACGGGACAATGAACAAAAAGAGGCTGTCTCGGAATGCCGAGGCGGCCTTTTTTTCAAAAAAGAAGAATATGGCCAAAAAAGTATTTGTTTCGGGGTGTTACGATATGTTACACAGCGGCCACGTCGCTTTTTTTGAAGAGGCGGCGAAATACGGCGACCTCTATGTCGGCGTTGGCTCCGATCGGACGATTGCCGACCTGAAGGCGCGCAAGCCGGTCAACATGGCCGCCGAACGGCTCTACATGGTGCAGTCGCTGAAGGCGGTCACCGATGCTTGGATCAATTCCGGCTCGGGCATCCTCGATTTTGAGGAGGACATCCGGCAGTTTCGTCCCGATATTTTTTACGTCAACGAAGACGGCCATTCGGCTCAAAAAGAGGCGTTGTGCCGGGCGTTGGGGATCGAGTACGTTATCGGTCAGCGCATTCCCCACACCGGGTTGCCTGTCCGCTCGACGACCTTGCTCAGGCAGGAGTGCCGCATCCCTTACCGGCTCGATTTGGCCGGTGGGTGGCTCGACCAGCCCTTTGTCTCGCAATATTGCGACGGCGCGGTGCTGACCCTCTGCATCGAACCGGACATCGAGTTCAACGACCGCAGTGGCATGGCCACCAGCGCCCGCAAGAAAGCCATCGAACTCTGGCAGACCGACTTGCCTCCGGGCGACCCCGAACAAATTGCCCGCTTGGTCTTCTCGCTGGAAAACGCTCCGGGGCAGACCGAATACGTCAGCGGCTCGCAGGATGCCATTGGGATCACCTTTCCCGGCCTGAACAAGCTCTTTTACCGGGGTGAATATTGGCCTGCGGCGATCGAGAGCGTCAGCGACGACACGATTTTCGATTGGCTGGAGGCACATATTCGCTTGGTACAAATGTTCCCCCGCCGACCGGGTTACGATGCCTTAGGCAATCGGCAGATCACCCCCGAGCGGGCAGAGGCCCTGAGCCGTGCGGCTGAAAAGTGCTGGCAGGCCATATTGGCCAAAGACCTCCCGGCGTTCGGTGAGGCGGTGCGTGAGTCGTTCGAGGCGCAAATTTCGATGTTCCCGAACACCTGCCCGGACGAAGTGCGTGGGCAAATCGACAGCTACAAGGACGAGGTCTTGGGCTACAAAATCACCGGTGCCGGTGGCGGCGGCTATTTGGTGCTTATTACCGACCACGAGATCGCCAACACGCTCAAAATCCGTGTCCGCCGCCCGTAAGCGGACTTTTTTGGATACGAAAGAGACACAAAAAGTCTCCTCCTTCCTTGAAGGAGGAGTACCCGAGCC
>JAISHQ010000001.1 GCA_031262465.1 Rikenellaceae bacterium | reverse complement strand
TCGGACTCCTGAAATTTCGACGATTTGACCACCGAATACATCGAGACAATCTGTTTGTCGCGGTTCGGTACTTCGATCCCGATCGTTCCCTTGCCCGGTATCGGCGCGATGATGCGGATGCCCAAAGCGGCCAGGCTCAGGGCGATGTCGTTCTCCAGGTTTTTGATCTTCGAGATGCGGATGCCCGGGGCCGGGATAATTTCGTACAAGGTGACGGTCGGCCCCACGGTGGCTTCGATCTTGTCGATCCGGATGCCGAAATTTTCGAGCGTCTCCTTGATCTTGTTTTTGTTGTTGCGCAACTCGGTGTCGCTCACGCTGGCCGCAACACGATGATCCTCAAGGAGTTCGACCGGCGGTTTTTGGTAATGGGGCAGGTCGAGTGTGTGGTCGTAAAAGCCGGTGTCGATCATCTCGTCCGGGAGCACCTCCTCCTGCCGGGCGATGCGCACGGTGAAGCCCTCTTCCATTTGGACAGGAGCATCGCCCTCCGGGGTCGCTATCGGTTTTTCGACCTGAGTTGCCTCGCCCTTCATCAGCGATTCAAATTCGGAATAAATCTCAGTTTCCTCTCCCGCCTCGGCTCGCTCCAGCGCATCGAGCGCGCTGTCCATGTCGTCGACCAACTCGCGGATCACAAACCCGTCGGCATCGGTCACCTCACGGAACCGCTTGCCCTCGGGCCGCCGGTCGGTCAACGGAATGCGCGGCAACTCCCTCTCCACCGGGGTTTCGTCCTCGTCGCTCGTGGTGTGGACAATAAAATCGTCGTCGTCGACCGCAGAGACGACCGTGCGTTTGATCCGGGTCGCCGGAACGACCGGCGCGATCGGCTCGACGGCATCAGTTTGGTAGCTGTAATCGTAATCGACAGGGGTTTGGTCGATAGCTTCGGCCTCCTCTCCCTCTTCGTCGGGCACACTGCGCCGCCGGGCGAACAGACGGCTGAAAAATCCACGCGTCGCTTCCCGCTCTTCGGCAAGGTCGTCGGCATCGGTCGGTGTTTCTTCGTCCGGGGTTTCTTCTTCGGCCTCTTGCGTCTGATCTGCGACATGAGCATCCCATTGACGGTGAATCAGATCGCCCGCTCGCCCAGCCACCGAAGCGGTGAGGTCGGCGGTGCCCCGACCCATTTTATTGAGGAGCGAAATGGTGTTGCGGTTGATGTAGATAGCCAACAAGACAATCAATGCCAAGAGCACCAAAGCCGTCCCGAAGGCGAGGTACGATTCGATCCATCCGGCGATGTAAATCCCGTGTTTACCGCCTAAGCCGGTGCCGAAAACGCCCGGTTCGCTCCCGAACAGGTTGCCGAGATAGCCCAAGGTCACCGACCCTAAGATCAACGACATCAGGCAGATAGAGACCGATTTCTGTAAAAATACCGGTTTATAGCGCAAGATGCGCAGGGAGAGGATCAACAGCACAACGGGGATCAGCAGGGCAAAAACCCCGAACGAGTCGGCCACCAGCCACTCGCCGAACTTGGCCCCGATGCGCCCGCCCCAATTTTGGGCTTCGACCCCCTTGGTCTCGCCCAACGGCAAACGGGCTATGGCCTGATCGGCTTTCCAATAGAGGAAATAGGAAAAGGTCGACAGCAGGAGGTAGAACGAGAAAAACAGCGCCACGAACCCCGTGATCCACCGCTGGGTACTTCGCTCTTTCGCCTTGTTTTTCGACGCGCCTTTTCCTGTGGCTTTCGACCGAGGTTTGGGTCTTTTATTTTTTGCCGTGCTCATTTTCTTCTTTTATTCCAAGCAAGAGATGTTCGCCATACTCCTGCAACCGCCCGCGATAGGCTTCATCGCCACTGCTAAAGTAATCATATTTTGCCAAATGACCCGCTTCGGCCAGCTCATTTCGCTCGGTCAGCACCTCTTTGACCCGCCGGGCGATGGCCGGAGCGGGGTCGATTAGCTCGACCGGGCGGTCGCCGATCACCCGCCGCAGGGTCTCGGCCAAGAAGGGA
The DNA here is from genome assembly GCA_031262465.1 of Rikenellaceae bacterium. Classification (GTDB taxonomy): domain Bacteria; phylum Bacteroidota; class Bacteroidia; order Bacteroidales; family Rikenellaceae; genus JAJQAW01. The sequence goes on along the minus strand of JAISHQ010000001.1, from coordinate 10,477 downwards.
TAATGGGTACATCCCAACACCAACCGATCGACACCCTGTGCCAACAGCGGCTCCACGGTGCGGCGCACAGCCTCCTCGGCCTGGGTCGAATTGGCGCGCCCGGTCTCGATCAGCTCCACAAAGCCCTCGCCGATACGGGTCAATATCTTGACCCCGGCAGAGAAGCGTTGCGATGTCTCGGTGAACAGCTTACCCTTCAACGTGCCCGCCGTGGCCAAAATGGCGATAACCCCCGTCTCGGAGTGCTCCGCCGCCGGCTTCACCGCAGGCTCCATACCCACAAAAGGCACGGCATAATGTGCTCGCAAATAGCTGATTGCCCCGGCAGTCGCCGTATTACACGCCACCACAATCAACTTGGCACCCCGATCCAACAAAAACCGGACAATAGCCTCCGACAGCCGGATGATCTCCGCCTGCGACTTGCCGCCATAGGGGCAGTTCGCCCCGTCGCCATAGTACATAATCGACTCCTCGGGCAAAGCCCGCACGATCTCCTTCCAGACCGACAAGCCACCCAGCCCCGAATCGAAAACGGCTATGGGGTTGTTATTCATTTATTTTCTGGCTGATCCAATTTTTTGCATTGACAAAAATTTCGATCCAGGGGGTTACTTCGTCGGCGGTGCGATCCTCGGGGTAGCAGGCGCAACTCCACGGTTTGATCGCGCGCTCGGGGTGGGGCATCATGGCCAAATGCCGTCCGTCAGCCGAACTGATGGCCGCCGCGTTGTAGTCGCTCCCGTTGGGGTTGGCCGGGTATTGGTCGTAAGCGTATTTGATCGGAATCGTGTAATGATCCTCACTGTAAGGAAGTTTGAACTTCCCTTCGCCGTGGGCGATCCATACACCGAGCGTGCTTCCTTCCAAGTTTTGGAGGAAGACCGAATTGCTTTTTCCGATGGTCAGCCCGACGAAATTCGATTCGAATTTGTGGCTGTTGTTGAAGGCCATTTTCGGCTTTTTCTCGTCGTCGGGGCAGATCAGCTCCAGCTCCTGCATCAGCTGGCACCCGTTGCAGATGCCCAGCGACAGGGTGTCCTCGCGCCGGTAGAAGTTATCCAAAGCGGCTTTGGCCTTGGGGCTGTATTTCAGTGCCCCGGCCCACCCTTTGGCCGAACCCAACACGTCGGAGTTGGAGAAACCGCCCACGAAGACAATCAGGTTGACATCTTCGAGCGTCTCGCGTCCGGCAATCAGGTCGGTGGTGTGTACGTCTTTCACGTCGAAGCCCGCCAAGTAGAGGGCATAGGCCGTTTCGCGTTCGCATTGGCTTCCTTTCTCGCGGATGATCGCCGCCCGGATGCCACTGAGCGTCTTGCGGTTGGGGTCGAGGCCGTATTGCGCCAACTTGCCGCTGAACGAGGCGGGAAAACGGAAGAACAATTCCTGATTTTTGTAATTTTTATAGCGTTCCTCTGCCCCTTTTTCGGTGCTCTGCCGGCGGTCTAACAGATACGAAGTTTTAAACCACGTATCGCGCAAGGCGTTAATATCGAGCGTCAACGGTTCTGCGCCATTGGCCACACTGAATTTCCGATCGAAGTTCACGGTGCCCAACACAGCCGCCTGCACACCAGCCTGGCGAAGCGCAGAGACAACAGCCTCGCCCTCTTCCACCTGTAAAACCAAGGCGGGTTTTTCGCTGAACAGCACTTTAATCGTATCCTTTTCGCCCAACGTGGTCAGGTCAATGGTCATGCCCGAAGCGTTGTCGGCAAAGGTCATCTCCAACAGCGTGGTAATCAGCCCTCCGGCCGATACGTCGTGCCCGGCCAGCACCCGGCCCGCTTCGATCAGGCTTTGCACGGCGGCAAAGGCCTTTTTGAAATACTCCGCATCGGTCACCGTCGGCACTTCGCCCCCGATCCGGCTCACAATCTGGCCGAAACTGCTCCCGCCCAAGTGGAAGCCGTCGGCGGCGAAATCGACATAGACCAGCTCGCTTGCCCGGTGCTTCAGCGCGGGAGAGACCGATTTTTTCACGTCGCTCACCTCGCCCGCCGAGGTCACGATGACCGTTCCGGGCGCATAGACCTGATCGCCACCGGGGTATTTTTGGGTCATCGACATGGAGTCCTTGCCGGTCGGGATGTTGATGCCCAGCGCCAGCGCAAAGTCGCGCGCGGCCTCGACTGCCGAGTACAGGCGGGCATCCTCGCCCGGATTTTTGGCCGGCCACATCCAGTTGGCACTGAGCGAGACGCTCGGCAGACCCCCTGCGATGGGCGTAAAGACCAAGTTGGTCAGCGATTCGGCGATCGAGAGCACCGAGCCTTTCGGCGCGTCGACCAGCGCGGCTCCGGCGGCGTGACCCAAAGCGGTCGCCATCCCCTTTTCGCCTCGGAAATCGAGTGCCATCACCGCGCAGTCGTTCAGCGGAAATTGAACCGTGCCCGCGCACTGTTGCATGGCCACACGCCCCGTCACCGAACGGTCGACCTTGTTGGTCAGCCAATCCTTGCAGGCCACCCCTTCGAGTTGCAAGAGGTTTTCGAGGTACCCTTTCAATTCAGCCTCGTTATACTGCACCGGGGCGTACTCCTCGCGGATCGTCCGGTCGGTCAGCACCGTGCGGGGCGAACTGCCGAACATATAGTGTAACTGCCAATCAATCGGCTTTTCGCCGGTGTCGTTGTTGACAAAGGTAAACTGCATATCGCCCGTCGCCTCGCCAATCACGTACATCGGGGCGCGCTCGCGGTCGGCGATGCGGCGCAGGTGGTCGATGTCCTCCTCCTTGAGCACCAAGCCCATGCGCTCCTGCGACTCGTTGCCGACGATCTCTTTGGCCGACAGCGTGGGGTCGCCGATCGGTAGGGTCTCCATGTCGATGCGCCCGCCGGTGGCCTCGACCAGCTCGGAAAGGCAGTTCAGGTGGCCGCCCGCCCCGTGGTCGTGGATCGAGATGATCGGGTTGCGATCTTCCTCCGAAACGGCGCGGATCACGTTGTAGGCGCGTTTCTGCATCTCGGGGTTGGCGCGCTGAATGGCATTCAGCTCAATGGCGTTGGCGTATTCACCCGTGGCCACCGAAGAGACCGCTCCGCCGCCCATCCCGATGCGGTAATTGTCGCCGCCCAAGAGGACGATTTTGTCTCCTTTATGTACATCGTCCTTGAGGCTGTCGACCTTTTTGCCATAGCCGATCCCTCCGGCGAGCATGATAACCTTGTCGAAGCCGAATTTCTTGCCATTCTCAAAGTGTTCAAACGTTTGCACACTCCCGCACAGCAGGGGTTGCCCAAAGTGGTTGCCAAAGGTCGATGCGCCGTTCGAGGCTTTAATCAAAATCTCCTCCGGGGTCTGGTAGAGCCACGGACGCTCCTCGGTCTGCTTCTCCCACGGGCGGCCACCGGCTAAACGGGGGTAAGCGGTCATGTAAACCGCCGTTCCGGCCATCGGGAAAGCCCCTTTGCCTCCGGCGATCCGGTCGCGAATCTCGCCACCCGACCCCGTTGCCGCGCCGTTAAACGGCTCGACCGTCGTCGGGAAGTTGTGGGTCTCGGCCTTCAGCGAAATCACCGACTCAAAATCCTTTGTCTCGTAAAAATCGGGGGCATCGTGGCTGGCCGGGGCAAATTGTTCGACCACAGGCCCTTGCAAAAAGGCGCAGTTGTCGCTGTAAGCCGACACCACGCGGTTGCGATTTTCGGCGGTGGTCTGCTTAATCATGGTGAAAAGCGTGTGTTGCTTCTCCTGACCGTCGATGATGAATTGGCCGCCGAAAATTTTGTGGCGACAGTGCTCCGAATTGACCTGCGAGAAGCCGAAGACCTCCGAGTCGGTCAGCTTGCGCCCCATGGCGACACTCACCTGCTCCAGGTATTCGATCTCCTGCTCGCTCAATGCCAAGCCCTCTTGTTGGTTATAGGCGTGCAGGTCGTCGATTTCAACGATCGGATCGGGCGCTTTTTCTATCGTGAAAATCTCCTGATTCAGGCCGTTGTAGATGCGTTGCAACATCTTGTCGTGTGGCGCGCTGGGGCCGTCGACGGCATGGAACTCCTCGATGCGGAGGATGCCCTCGACACCGGCGTGTTGGGTAATTTCAACGGCGTTGGTGCTCCACGGGGTCACCATTTCGCGGCGCGGGCCGACAAAATAGCCGGGCAGGCTCTCCGCTCCGTCCGTCCGGGCACCGGCAAAGAGCCACGCTAAGCGTTCGAGTTCCGTTTCGTTGAAGGCGCGGGTCGTATCCACCGCGTAAACTATCGCTTGTTTGCTGAAAAACAGGATCATCTGCTATCTTTTGGTTTGTGATTATACGGTTTTAAATACGAATGCAAAGTTAATCCAAATTTTCGTATTTTCGTCCATTATAAAACAAGGGAATCCCATGATAAACGACCGCGAAATCGACCGCTATGTCGAAGCCCACACCACCCCCGAAGATCCTCTGTTGGCCGAACTTGACCGACAGACCCACCTGCGGGTCATCGCCCCGCGCATGATCTCGGGGCGAGTGCAGGGCAAGACGCTCGAAATGCTCTCGCGCATGATCGCCCCGAAATACATCTTGGAGATCGGAACGTTTACGGGCTATTCGGCGATCTGTCTGGCCAAGGGACTGCAGCCGGGCGGCGAGTTACACACCTTTGAGGTCGACGACGAGTTGGAGCCGCTCTCGTCGGCCTTTTTTGCCCGGAGCGAGCAGGCGGCGCAAATCTGCCCGCACATCGGCTCGGCGCTGGACGAGGCACCGGGGTTGGGGCTAATTTTCGACTTGGTTTTTATCGACGGCGACAAGCGCGAGTACACCGATTATTACCGGATGCTCCTCGACGGCGGGCTGGTTCGGAGCGGCTCTTACATTTTGGCCGACAACGTGTTGTGGTACGGGAAAGCCCTTCAGGAGGCTCCCTCCACCGATCGCCACACCCAAAACATCCGCGCTTTCAACCGCATGGTGCAGGATGACCCCCGGGTCGAAAACGTAATCCTCCCCCTGCGCGACGGCCTGACCCTGATAAGGGTGGTGTAAAGAGAGAAAATTTCACTATCTTTACCCGAAATTAAACCGAAAACAATGAGCGAACAGAAGATAAAAATAGGCATCACGCAGGGCGATATCAACGGGATAGGTTACGAGACGATCATCAAGGCGTTTGCCGACAGCCGCCTGTTGGAACTCTATACGCCGGTGATTTACGGGTCATTGAAGGTGGCGGCGTACCACAAAAAATTGATCCCGGAGGCGGAAGCGTTGGCCTTTCACCCGATTCGTTCGGCGCGCGAGGCGCAGGGCAAAAAGCTCAACCTGATTGCCGTGGGCGACGACAATGCGCAGGTCGAACTCGGCGTGTCGACCCCCGTGGGCGGGCAAAATGCGCTGGCCTCGTTGCAAGCCGCGACCAAAGACCTCGAAGAGGGGTTGATCGACGCCATCGTGACCTCGCCCATCAACAAAGCCAATATTCAGAGCGAAGCGTTTCATTTTCCGGGACATACCGAGTACCTCGATGCCCGTTTCCACGCCACCGAGCCGCTAATGATGATGGTCAGCGAGCTGATGCGCGTCGGGCTGGTCACCATGCACCTGCCGCTGGCCGAAGTCGCTCCACACATCACCACGGCGGCCATTTTGGAAAAACTCCGCGCCCTGAAGCTCAGCCTGACGCAGGATTTCGCCATCCGCGCCCCGCGCATCGCCGTGCTTGCCCTCAACCCCCATGCGGGCGATAGCGGCCTGCTGGGCACCGAGGAGGACGAAATCATCAAACCGGCCATCACGGCGGCTGTCAGCGAGCAGATTTTGGCTTTCGGCCCCTTTGCGGCGGACGGATTTTTTGGCTCGGGAGCCTACAAACAGTACGATGCCGTGCTGGCCATGTACCACGATCAGGGGCTGGCTCCCTTCAAGGCGCTGGCCGGAGAGGAAGAGGGGGTCAACTTCACCGCCGGTCTCTCGGTCGTGCGCACCAGCCCGGCACACGGCACGGGGTACGACATCGCCGGGAAAAACGTGGCCAACGAGGGGTCGTTCCGCGCGGCACTCTACTTGGCCGCCGACATCGTCCGCAACCGGAAAATCTACCGCGAAATCACCGCCAACCCCTTGCGCAAATACGAAATCGACCGCGGAGGCCGCGATATGTCGATCAAAGACCTGCCGACGGAGGCATCGGAAGAGTAACAGGGCAGTGTAAAAAGTCGGTGGGGGGGCTGAAGACGAGAGACGAGAGACAAGAGACGAGAGACAAGAGAGAAAACCTACCACCCCGTCACTTCGTGCCACCCCTCCTTCGGGGAAGGAGGGGACTTTATCAGGACACAAAAGAGGGGAATTAAACAAAATCTCCTCCTTCAGGGAACTATCTCACCGACCGAAGCAGGCAAGTCGCCCGCAGGGCGGTGCCGAAAAGCGGAGGGAGGTAACGAGGAGTACCCGAGCCGACAGGCAAGGGGGAGGTGGTAGGTAAAAAAAACGAGAGACGAAAGAGAAAAAAACTACCACCCCGCCCTATCGGGCACCCCTCCTTCGGGGAAGGAGGGGACACTCAGAAAAAAGACGAGAGAGAAAATGTTATCTCTTCTCATGAAGAGGAATCGGATAAAAGCGACCACAAAGCGGCTGTCTCGGAACTCCGAGACAGCCGCTTTGTGGTCGCTTTGATTAGATTATTCGGTTACTTTTCTTGACCCTCAAGCAGTTTCTTGACCTTGGCTTTGGACTTTAATTCGTATTCCGGGCCATAGCCATAGCCATAGCCATAGCCATAGCCATAGCCATAGCCATAGCCATAGCCATAGCCATAAGTATATCGGAGGGTCGATTCCCGGACAGCATTTAAGACGACCATCATGTTGGGGAATTTATTTTCATCGTACAATTTTTCGATATCGGAAAGCTGGCGGCGATCCAACATCCCCTCGCGAACGACATAGATCGTGTGGTCGGCCACTCGGCCAGAAACAACCGCATCGGCAACCATAAAAGCTACCACGGAGTCGAGGATGATGTAGTCGTACAGCGGTCTCAGTTCAGCGATGAGCTGATCGAGCCGACTCCCGTGCAACAGTTCGGTCGGATTGAAAGGACGTTCGCCCGTAAAAATCATATCGACACCCGTCTCTTTGACATTGGGAGTGATCAATTCATCCACACTCACTGAATCCCCGTCCAAGTAGTTGCTCAACCCGACTTCGGCATGAGTATCGCCGAATCGGTTCGTGAGGGTCATTTTGCGCAAGTCGCCGTCGATCAAAACCACCCTCTTGCCGGTTTGAGCCAGGGTGGCCGCCATATTGGTCGAGAAGAAAGTCTTGCCCGACCCTTTGCAGGTCGAGGTAACCAGAATGACTTTTGTATCGTTTGCCTCATTGATAAAGCTCATGTTGGAGCGCAAGATGCGGAACGCCTCCGATATGGCATTGCGGGCCTTCGGTTTAACGGCGATCTCTGCCGTTTTAGCCTCTTTCACATAGGGTATCTCACCCAAGAAAGGTACTGAGATACTCCCCTCGATATCTTTGCGACTGCGTACTGTGGTGTTTAACAGATTGAGAAGCATCAACACACCGACAGGTATGAGGCACCCTAAAAGGAGCGCGAGCAGGAAAATCTGAGTGGGCTTGAGGCCCGTCCAAACGTTCGAACCATACGCCTCTTCGACGATGCGCGAATCGCTGTCGATCAGCAGGCCGTTGAGGTCGTTCTCCTCTTTCTTGTTGAGCAGGTAGAGGTAGAGTTCGGCCTTGACGGTTTGTTGGCGGGTGAAAGCCTGCATCTCGTTCTCATACCCGGGCACCGAAGCAACCGTACCACCGGCAAGCCTTTCGCGAGCCTCGGCCTGCTGAAGATTGATGTTGAGCTGTTCCAACAGGCTGGAAATAGCGATCTTTATATTTTCAAATTTGGCAACCAAGTCCGAGGTCATCGACACGATGATCGGGTTGCGGTCGGTGGTGCCGCGCAACAAATCATCGCGGCGAATAAAATCGCTGTTGTATTCGGCGATCTGATTGTTGAGATTTACATTTGTCACACCCACATTGGCCGGGATCAGACCTAATTCCGATCCGGCATGGAGATAATCCTTCAAATAGTTGACCAGCGCAATTTGATTTTCGATGGCAAACCGTTCTCCTCTAAGGCGGTTTTCCTCGGTCATTTTCAGCGTGTTCTGATTCTCGAAATCGACAACATTATTATTCTCTTTGAATTCAAGAATACGGTTGTCTTCGGCCGCGAGGTCGTCCTCGATCTGCCTCAGGCGGTCGTCGATAAACGAGCGGCTCACATCCGAAATCAAACGTTTGTCGGCGATCACATCCTCTTGATAGGCCTTCATCAGCGTGTTCAGCAACAGCTCGGCCCGGAGGGTATTGACATCCGAGATCGAAAGTTTGATCACCGTGCTCGCATCGTCGACCAACTCCACTTTCAGCTTATTCATATACGCCATGGCGGTCGACTCGACTCCTGTTTTCTTTACCTCGATCGCCTGATTGCCTGTAAATCGATCGTAATAAAGCGTAGGGGTCAGCACCAAGCGGCCTGCCGGGGTCGACACCGTATCGCCCAACGTATATTCCAAAGCGAAATTGTCAACATCGCGCCCGGCAACGGAGAACTCTTCCAGACGAAGTGTTCCATTCTTTTTTGCAACCACAAAATGCGAAGCAGGGATGCTGTCGCCATCGACAAACGTTACCACAACAGGCGAGATGCCGTAGAGATCGTCGGCACGAAAGCGTCCTTTGGTGTTGTACCACACGTCAAGTTTCAAATCCCGAACCACTTCGGTCATCAGCCTCTTCGACCCCAACAGGTAGATTTCATTATCGACATTGGGCGCTATCTTGATCGACGTGATGTCGGAAAACAAGGCCGAGGTCATGTCGCTGCTCCGACCATCCTTAATCAAGATGGCCGCCGAACGCTCATACACCTTGGGTGTTTTATAGACGAAGAAAGCCGCGACACAGAGGCACAATACAATAGATGCTACAAACCACACCCAGTTTGCCAGCGCGATCATCAGCATATCTCTCAGGCTGTATGAATTTTCTTCGCCCTCTTTTGTATTGCGAATCTCTAAATCTGCCATGTCTGTATCCTTATTTTAGTAGCCACCCACTGTCACCAAAATCAGCGTCGCCAGCGAGACCAGCAAACCACCGGTGCTGACCCCCAAGCTCCACAGCGGACTCACACTCCCCTGCTCGGCCTTGCGTTTGTTCGGCTCTACATAAACCACATCGTTTTGCCGGAGGTAGAAATAGGGTGAATTAAAAATATCTTTGCTATTGAGGTTCAGTTCGGAAATCGTGCGCACTCCGTTATTTTCGCGAATCACTTTCACGTTGCTGCGGTTACCATAGATAGTCATATCGCCAGCAAGACCCAGCGCGTCGAGAACCGTTATGCGCTCGGTTGAAATCGGAAACTGCCCCGGTAGTTTAACCTCGCCCAACACCGCGATTTTAAGGTTGATTGTCTTGGCGGTGACAATCGGCGTGGAGAGGTAGCCCTCTGTGCGGATGCGGTTTTCGAGGTAGGTAATCAGGCTATCGCGCGTCATACCTTGAACGTGAATGCGCCCCAACAGCGGAAAATTAATATCGCCGTTTTTATCGACCAGATAACCCCGTCGGTCACTGTCGTAGCCGTATGGGTAATTGTAGTTGTAGATTTCGGAACGGATGGTAGCCCCCCTCATCCCGAGGTCCATCGTCGGGCCGTTGAGCGAGAGGGTAAGTTCGGATTCGGTGGCATTTTGGGCGCTGACAACGATGGTCAGGAAATCGGCAGGCTGAATGGTGATTTCGTAATCACTGGGCAAGGTGTAAACCTCGTCACCGGTGACATCGTTCAGGTAAGTGACTTTTTCAAGCGACCCACATCCCACAAACAGCAGGAAAACAGGCAGTAAAATGACGAGCCTTTTCATAACCAAAATAGGAAGAATCGTTTAGAACACAGGAGAATAAGTAATGAAGAGCACTATTTCGCACTCCATTAAAATGGATCAGTGATAATTTTCGATGTTGCTTAATTAAGTTTTATGTTGCAAATATATAAAATATAGTTCTAATTTATATTAAAATAAAATGAAAATTTAACACCTAAACGCCTTTTGATAAACACAATAAAAAAACAGGCGCTATGAATATACCCGTTTTTTACTTAAAACATTACAGTTTATTTGGAATCATTATAAAACAACATCGATTTGTTATTGTTTTATGTATTTTTCAAAAAAAAAAAAAAAAAAAAAAAAAAACGAAACGAAAGAAAAAAAGTCCCCTCCTTCCCCGAAGGAGGGGTGCCCTGTAAGGGCGGGGTTGTAGGTTTTTTCTCTCTCGTCTCTTACCTTTCGTCTTTTTTACCTACCACCTCCCCCTCGCCCAGAGGCTCGGGTACTCCTCCTTCAAGGAAGGAGGAGACTTTTTGTGTCTCTTTCGTATCCAAAAAAGTCCGCTTACGGGCGGCGGACACGGATTTTGAGCGTGTTGGCGATCTCGTGGTCGG
>JAISHQ010000118.1 GCA_031262465.1 Rikenellaceae bacterium | reverse complement strand
CAATCACCGAACGTATTTACTATAAACTCTTTGTGTGAAGCATTAAAAGAAGCCAATGCCTCGGGCGATAACTCTTTGATAGCACAAGTATATATAGGATTAGCCCGCATGATGGCATCACGCTATCCTGCATTGGGACTTTCTATGCTCCGAAAAGCCGAGGTCATGTATATGAAGGAAAAAGAGCATCATCAAGTCAGAGAGACACGTCTTTACAGAGCAGATAATAGTTGGCAAATATATCTGATGTATAAAAGCACAGATGATGGTCACTTGTTTAAGAATGAAGCTATCAGCATTATTAAGAGTATGAAACCTGACGATTTCACGAATGAATATGAACGACATCATTATGTGATGACAAAGAATAAGATTTCTCAAGAACTTGGTAACGATATATGGCAAAATGGATTGGAATAAAAAAAGAGAAGAACTGATTGATAAGTTACCCACATTACTCGACTTGCTCAATCATTGGGCTTTTGGTGAAGAAAAAGGAGCGTTACAAGTGGAGAAATCGCATTTTAAGGGAGTGTTTCCTACTCACGTTCATCAAGGTATGTTTGATACTGTTAGGATGCCGGATGGCTATATACGTCTTGTTCCTATGAGTTTGGCTTTCAATGCTTACTATCGAGGGCAGAGCAGTTATTATGCCGACTGCAAACCTGCTTTATATAGAAAGGGGATGAGTGAAGACGACATCTTTGTCGAACGATTAAAGGCTTGCGAGCTTCAGCTTCTGATAGAAACATATCCCATGTACCATATATTTCTACAAGGCATTGCAGTGAATTATCCTGATGGTCGCCAGAAGCCTATCCGATTTGCAATTGATACATTGGCTTTGGCGCAACACTATGGAATTAAAACAGAACTTGTTGATTTAACTTGCGATAAATGGGTGGCTGCCTTTTTTGCAGCAACCGATTATGATAGTAATACAGATACTTATCATCCTGTCATAGATAAACACCGATACGGTATCATGTATCACTATTGGGATATTACTACCATAGGTTTTGAGAAAACATATCTACGAGCTGTGGGATTACAGCCATTTTCCAGACCGGGAGAGCAGGCTGGATTTGTTTTAGAATTGGCAAAAGATGAGAACTTGAATCGGTTAAAATCGTGTGAAAAGATAAAATTCAGGCACGATGCAAGGGTTTCCGAATTGATTTTTAACTACACTAATCGTGGGAACAAATTATTTCCTAAGGACATTCTGGATGGGAAAGCATTAATTATTAGAAACAACGACAAAAATAATAAAGATAGTGTTATACATTTCTCTCACGATGCCTATAATATGGCTAAGGAGATTTTCTATCCCGACATGGAAGAAGCTATTTTATCAGACTATATGAAAAAGCAAAAAATAACCCTCTCTCATGATAGAGTAGTTGCTTTTACCGAAGAAGAAAAGGAACAATGTTACAAAAATTGGGAACAGACCAAAGAAGACTTTTTTAGTAAGATAAATGTGAGTTTTTCCTATATGGGAGACTCTGAATGGACAATTTGACGCAGAAGAGAAAATCAATAATAAATTGGACTACAATGTTTTAGCTTTAATCGACTGACATGAGGAGCATGATTCATGATGCTAACAGTTTTGCGCCTGTCATGAAAAGTGACTTTGCCGAGGCAACGATTTGAAAGGAACAAAATTACCAAAGCGATGCTTGGGCGGGACGGAACGAGCGACATTTGATGTCGACAATCGGTGCGGAGGCATCGAAATAGGGGTCGAGCGACGGGCTATCGACAGGAATGTCAAGGCGGGGAGTTTCGATAGTGGCATAACAATATTGACATCCGTTTCCGCAAGTGGAATAATGTCCGATGTCGATGGATTCCATGCAGTTGCAGTGTGGGCGCAGGTATCGCTCGCGCACTTTTTCAAAGCGCGAACCCACGATTTTCTCGATTTGTTCGCGCTCGACACACGCCCCGTGCGTGATGCCGAACTCGTCCAGCGAAACTTCGGTGGCGCAGGTTTCCAATTTTTGTCCATATCGTGCCGCAATTCCGCCGAACACCTCTCCAATCTCCCGCATATCGACCTCAGAACGTTGGTTGATAGCCATTGGAGCCATGCGTCCGGCGATAAACCGATGATTGATGATGAACCCGATCATACATTTATAGGAGTGTGGCGCCAGCTCGCGACACAGATATTCGAAGGCCCGACGATGAAAATCGAGGTCGTATTTGGGTGAGAGCATCACAGGGTCGTACCGCCAAATCATGCGCAACGGCCCGACTTTTTCCGCCAACTTTTTGTACGTTTCGACCCGCTCCACCAAGCGAGGCAGGCTGCTCTCCATCTCGCGCCAATAAGGGTTCATTGTGATGTTAAACAGGTAGTTGTAATCCCCGAGTTCGTCCAGCCGCGAGAGCATCGGCGCAGGATTTTTGGTGCGAAAAACGATGCAATCGACCACATCGGGCGTGAGCGGCACCCGATAGTACCGCTCATCGTTTTGGTGGTTGTGCATCAGTACAAACCCCTGCCGCAGGCGGCGGAAAAACCACTCGGCGTGGAAAGCCGGAATATCGGTGCGACGAGATGCGGAAATAATCATGAGGCAAGGATTTTCAATCCCGCGAAGATACTAAGAATTGTTTGGTAGAGAATTTTTCCAAACAAGTTCTTAGCTGTTCGATATACTATTGAATCTGTACCGTGAATGATTCTGCTCCGGCATCGGTGTGGCCATCGGTGCCCCACGAAGGGCTGTATTTGCCAGCTGGTAAATCGCCAAGGGTATACATATTGCATTTCCGTCCAATCTCTATTTCTTTGGTCAAGGCAGTCATAAGCATATTGGAAACGAGATTGCCTAATATACTGCCAGTGTAGGAGTTAGGGCTATATATAATATTTCCCTTGCGCGTAAATATCACTTCGTCTGTTTGGGTGGATTTCAACGTATATTCAACCATCACCCTAATTTGGGACGCAATGGTGGTTTTGGCCCACTCGTGAATGGTGGTGAACAAAACAGCATCGACACCGAAAAGATCGCCCACTTGTTTCATGGAGCTATCGACAAACATTTCGGCATCATAAGCACTCTCTTCTTTTAGGATTTCCATGGTCAAAAGCGGAGGCATAACGTAATAACCCCGCTGGCTCAAAGGGACTATCAGCGAGCTGTAAAACAGCTCCTTTGCCTCGACTTTGGTGCTTCGGTTGATCGGAGGCATGACCAAAATGGAGACCGGTTTTTCCTCGTACATTTTAGCATACTGCTCGGATTTCAACGCATTGGTTGTACTGCACGATGCAAACAAACAAACTGCGCTTACTATGTAAAGGATTTTTTTCATCATTCGAAACGGGCTAAGATTCTATCAATGAATTTCTTAGATTCAGGATATAAGGTTGTTTCCTTGAAAAGAAGAGCCTTGCCCTCTTCTATTCTTTCTTTTTGAATCAAGAGGAAGCCATAGTCGGCGCATACGCCCGGAGGTGGCACCTGACGACTTCCGCCGGAGTTGTCGATCAACCGCTGATAGACCGCCATAAGGTCCTCTACACTCTTCTCATCGGCGGTTTTGGTATAGGCATACACCGCATCGTCGTATCCATTCCAATTGTAAAGTTGCGTTTGGGTGGCACACGAAACCCCGCCCAATACAACTATTGTCAGAAGGAGGATTTTTTTCATCTCAGTACGATTGTTTTTGTCTCCTGCAAACCGATGAAGATATTTTCGTCGGTCATCACAGCTCCGTCAACGATCACTTTGAGATGATGTCTGCCGGGTTCGATCGTGACAGGGTGAGCTTTACGCTTCGCCTTGACCTTGTATATTTTGTCGTATGGATATGTTTTATCGTCCACAACGACAGAGACATTGTTGTACTCTCCTGTCTCTTTCAATACAATGATGTATGAAACGTTGTCTTGGCCCGAAGATTGGCTCTTGTGCATATACGGCCCACAGGAACTGAATGCCAAGGCGACTACGATTACGGTTAATAACGTCAGTATGATCTTTTTCATGGCGCGTTTATTCTACTTCGGTGATGTAATACGTGTCGAGTTTTTCGTTGTCGATCGTCCCTTCGATCAACGTGGCCATGGACAATTCGTCGGCTATCGAGCTACCGAGAGTTTGGTCGATGCGGATTTTTCCGACCGGTTTGCCGGGCAATTCGATCATTAATCCCGTCTGCGGATTTTTGACCTTTCGGCCTTTTTCAACAACGGCAAATACATCCCCGGCGACAATACCTTGACTTGCACCTCCGGATACAAAATAAACCCCATCGTCATAACTCAACAGATAGGCCTTCCAAGGGCTGTCCATACATTTGTTGATGATATTCTCAACCAATTTGGTGATCGCGGCCGAAATGGCTTTATCGGAGAGTGTTGCATCAAAATCGGCCGTGCTCCCCAGACCCATAACCCGCCTGTCTTCGGTCGAAGCCTCGCCTTTAGCTTCGCCGCTAAAGACAATCAGACCGGTGGATACATCGACCAAACGTATGCTTACAGCCGCTTCAACAATCTGTTCCTTGCTGTTCGAGAACAATTGCTGAGTACCGACAGTTTTTCTTCCATATTCGGTTATCGACCCGATAATCAGGTAATCGGCTCCGATATTTTCGGATATCCCGCCACCGGTGTTCAGTTCGCTGACTATTTTGTCATAGTCTTGACGCTCAATGAGCAGAAACTTGTCCGAAGCGGCAAGCCTTGTCGAGAGAATGTCTGTGGCCTGTTTACCCATCGGGTCGTTGTCTTTGTCGTAAAAAACGCTCTTGGCATACTGGGTTTCGTTCGAGAATCGCCCGATTGCCACTTTTCTCTTGAGACTTCTTTCCCCCTGAGCAAAAGAGGAGAGAGAACAACCAAGACACAAAACAAGCAATGACAATAATAACTTCTTCATATACTCTTAAGGTTAATAATTACAGGTAGAACAAAGATATATAATATTTCCATACGAACTGCTACTAAATGAAATAATTAGAGCTTATCAGCCGCGTGATGTGTTGTACAACGGTTTTGTCGATTAGGGGCCAATATTTTTCTTCGGAGCGGACGTACCGAAAGCCGCATTTCTCGCCCACGCGACGCGATTTGTCATTGCCGTCGAAGTAGCCGCACCAGAGCGTCTCGATGCCTCGCTCTTCGAACGCATAGCGAATAAGTTCGCACACCGCCTCGGGAATCAACCCCCGCCCCCAGAGCGGTACGCCTATCCAATAGCCGATTTCGGCCTCGCCCGTCGGCAGTTCCAAATTGCTCGCCTCGCCGATCATTAGCCCAATGCTCCCGACCGCCTCGTCGGTCTCTTTCAGTACGACCGCAAAATTCCCCTCCGCCGACAATACGTTGCGAATAATCTCTCGGCTGTTCTCGACACTCGTGTGCACCGGCCACCCGGCAATCGGCCCCACGCGCGGGTCGCTGGCGTATTTATACAAACTCTCCGCATCGCTCGCGCGCCACGGCCGCAGGAGCAATCGCTCGGTTTGCAGTGTAATTTCCCCAAATTCAGCACTCATAACTTTGGAATTATTTTTCTGTAATCCTCGTCACCTTTCTTGGTAAAGCCACGGCTGAGCAGGGCTTTTACCGAGAAGATATTCTCTTCCGAAGGGTCTGCCGCAATCTCGCGCCCTCCCAATTCTCTGATTTTATCCTCCAACAGGCCGATAACCGTTTTGCAGATGCCTCGGTTCAAAAACTCCTCTTCGCCAATTAGATAGCCGATTTCATAGGTGTGGTTTGGCTCGGTGAAATCCTCGTACTGCATCTCGGCAGTGTACTCTCCCTCCTCGAAAACCCTTATGAAAAAGCTGTCGGCATAGAAACAATAGCCGATTTTCCGCTCGCCATAGTAGATGATGAAGTGGGTTATATAACCATACTTGCCCTCTTTATCGGCAACCTCATCCAGCCAAGCCTTCCGTTCGTGTTCGCCATTCGGACAAAAGCGGGTGTAAATGTACTCTTTATCCAACCAACGACAGAACAACGGGAAGTCCTCGTCTCGCAGGGGACGTATGAATATTTGGGGTTCGGTCGCCATAATCGGGTGTTAGATATGTGCTCACTTGCAAAGATAAACTATTTCGGCGGCACTCGCTGTCGGTAATCCGACCCACGTGGGAGTATGTGTAGTAAAAAAGAGAATTTTCCACTATTCAAGGAGTGAAATAAGGGCACTGAGCCGAAATAAGCGAAAGCAGCCAATAGTTGGCTACTTTTTTATTAAATTTGCGTGTGCCTAAACCACTGAAAAGCCCCACTTTGAACCACTTGGGGCACAAAATGGGGCATACTCTTGTAAAAGCCTGATAATCAGGTGATACTGCGGAGAGACAGGGATTCGAACCCTGGGTACCCTCGCGGGTACAACGGTTTTCGAGACCGCCCCGATCGACCACTCCGGCATCTCTCCATGGTCTTGCTTCCATTCCTTCGACCAAACGGCGCGAAAAAATGGTCTTTCCAACATCCCCTCCGGCCAACGGCGCAAAAGCGTGGAAAAGTAATGTAAAAACCGCAAATGAGTTTGGGATTCAAATGCGGTTTTTCAGTGCCCAGAACAGGAGTCGAACCTGCACATCCTTACGAATACTCGCCCCTGAAACGAGCGCGTCTACCAATTCCGCCATCTGGGCGTAAAAAGCACTTTTCTACTTTATGAAGCTCCAATCGGGTCGTTTCGCACCCCCTCTTTTCGCCTCGGGTGGCTAATGGGTTTCGAACCCACGACCCCCAGAACCACAATCTGGTGCTCTAACCAGCTGAGCTACAGCCACCATGTCCGGAGAAGCGGGTCGTACCCTTGTTTCTCCGAGTTGCAAAAGTACAACTTTCTTTGATTTACGCAAAAAATCGGTGCGAATTTTTTTGGAATACATTTTTTGTTACCTTTGTGGGCTATTTAATAACTAAACACTTTTGCAAAATGCCTAAAATGAAAACCAACTCCGGGGCAAAGAAGCGTTTCACGCTGACCGGAACCGGAAAGATCAAAAGAAAGCATGCTTTCAAAAGTCACATTTTGACCAAAAAGACCACCAAACAGAAACGCAACCTCACCTACTCCGCGCTGGTTAATCCGTCGGACGAGGCTCGCGTAAAGATGATGTTGGTTAAGTAAAGTCAAGTGTGACGTTAAAAAACCATTTTTTTCAGTGTAACAACCAAGAGTGAATTAGCCCCCAAGCGTTTGGAAGACGACAAACCGCTAACCGCTCGTAAAACTTTCAAATTATGCCAAGGTCAGTCAATGCAGTAGCATCCAGAGCCAGAAGAAAAAAAGTTTTAAAACTTGCCAAAGGCAACTTCGGGTCGAGAAGTAACGTATGGACCGTTGCCAAAAACACGGTCGAAAAAGGTCTTACGTATGCGTACCGCGATCGTAGGAACAAAAAACGGACATTCCGCAGCCTGTGGATCCAGCGTATCAACGCCGGAGCACGTCAGCACGGGATGACCTATTCGCAATTTATGGGTAAAGTACACGCCAAAGGTGTCAGCCTCAACCGCAAGGTGCTGGCCGATCTGGCGATGAACCACCCGCAGGCATTTGCAAAAGTGGTCGACACCGTCAAGTAGTCGCCCCCCCTTAGGGTTAAATAGAAACGAAACAGGCTATCCGAAAGGGTAGCCTGTTTTATTACGTGCAAAGATTATACTTTTTATAGGAATCAACCTTGTTGCACTTTATTGTTTTCTATAATACACGTCATACCCACCATAACCGTCATCTATTTTCAATGTGTTATCATTTACTATACCCGTGGTTCTATAAGTATCGCCGTCCTCACCACGCATGGTTATAGTAATATTTGGTTCGTTATATGTGTACGTGCCATAGTAAAAATCCCTATAATCATCTTCCTCCCACTCTAATACAACGTCAGTATTCGTTGTGAAACGAAAGGTCTCAGTGTAAAATGAACCACGCTCAACCCAAGTAGTTCCTGCCAAACCACCATTATCATCTTTGCTACAACTTGAAAGTCCGAATGCCAACAAACAGGCAAAGGATAAAGTTAATAAAAGTTTTTTCATAATAAAGAGCATTTGAAGTTAATTTACGTTCCAAGATTATCGAGCATAAACCGATGTATAATCAAAAACCGACCAGTATATTGCGAGCCGCGAATTTGACAGTAATTTTATGGTACAATCGTATGTTATACCAAACTCGACGAATTTTAGGCTTTTGCCCGAAACACTGTAAGTGCCACTTACAAAATCATCAGAAGTACCGGTGGTGCTTCCCGTCCAAGTGCCATCGCTATTGAAAGTGATACTCCTTGGTATTTCGATAGTAGCCTCTTTCATTGATGTTTCATTCCAAGTATCCCAAGTTCCAACGATTGTCGCTTCTTCGTTTTTCTTACACGACACAAAAGAGGTCGCGAAAAGTAGAATAGTTGTAAAAGCCAAAACTAATTTTTTCATAATCCCTGTTCTAATTAGTCCTCCATTTTGAAACGCCAAATTTGGTAATTGCCCTTCTTGTTACCACGATCTGATGCGAAATAAATGTACCCATCTGTTGTCCAATAGGGTGTTAAATCCTCTGACTTATTTTCAGTTAGCTGTACTAAATTTTGACCATCGATATTGACTACATAAAGATCATTATCAAGTTTTGCATTTATTCCGTAACTATTACTATCATATTTACAGAAAATTATTCTCTTACCGTCAGGACTCCAACATGGTTTATGTGAATATTCATAATCGTTAGACTGTGTTATTTGAGTTTGATTGGTGCCATCTAAATTCATTATCCAAATATTACAACCCTTTGCAATAGGCCTTTCAAAAAGAATCATCTTGCCGTCTGGCGAAAACATCGGGGCAGCACCATTTGTGAGCAGTGTATTTTCTCCATTTTTTAAATTTTTGGTCCATATCTCACTTTGACCGGCAGATTTTCTTTCGTAAATCAAAAGCGTCCCATCTGGTGAAAAATCTGGATTGGATTCATCCGCTTTAGATTCGGTGACTTGGGTAGCAGCACGACCAGACATATTTATCGAAAAAATATCTCCTTTAGAATTAAAAGCTATTTTGTCTAAAACTGCACTGTAAGTTGGCCAATGGTTCTGATTTTGGTTGTTGGTCTTTTGAGACGATGAAGTACTAAGTACATTCTCTTTGTAATAAATGTTATAGTATCCACCGTCACTTGCGGCAAAAAACAAATTCTGTCCATTATTTCCTCCAAACGGAGTTATACAAGGCGAGTCTCGATCTGTGATCTGAACCAAAGCCTCCAAATTTTCATTGCCTTCGGTAATAGAATAAGACTGGATGACCTTGACAGAAACACAGCTGGATAAACCAGCCACAATAAACAAAAGAAAGAAAAGTTTCGTTTTCATAAGGTTTTGTTTTTAGAGGATTTCAAAAATTAAAAATATTAGAACAGATATGCCACGCCTGCCGAGACAATGAAACGCCCGCCACCGCTGACTATCTTGTATTTGGCTTCGAGGTTCAAGAGCAAGGATTCTGAAATACGGAAATCCATACCGCCCCCGAGATTCACTCCGAAGCTGGTGTTAGAGGTAGGAGTGCCGGCACCACTCATCTTGTTCGTCATGCCACCTATCATGTCCATTATGCCACCTATGTCAATACCACCTATGTTAATACCGCCAAAGGAGGAACCCGTCCCATCCATGTCCATATCTACTTTAGTACCAAGTATTCCAAACCCCACTAATGGATAGACGGTCGATTTTTCGGTAACAGGGAACAACCAATGGGCATTGACGCTAAAATCCCACATGCTGGTTTTTACCATACCGCTATCGTCTTTCTTAGGCAAATAATAGGTAAAAGAACCGTCAAGTCGTAGCAGGTCGAGTACATTGTATTGGAGTTTGGCACCAAGACCAAAGTTTGTCAAATTGTTACCCATGCCAAGTGCAACGTTTGCGCCTACGGCCATGTTGCCTTTTTGTTGTGCGTTGGTTGTTACGGCTGTCATCGTTAAGGCGATAGCTATGATCGCTACTTTAAAAATGTTTTTCATTGCTTTTGGATTAAAATAGGCCGTGTTCCTCGGCGATTACGTTTGGTTTGTTTGATTAAGGGCACAAAAAAACGTGGGACAATACCTTTTATTTGCTGTTGAGGTCTTAGACTACCGTGCAATCAAATAATAAAGTAAAGCCCACGCTGGGAGGCGTGAGCATTGGCTTTACTCTTGATTGCGTCTGAAAGTGTCTAAGTTTCAACAGCAAGAATAAAAGCTAACGCTTTTTATGTGTTTTAGTTTTTCTTACAAAGGTTTCAATCTCCCATAGGCAAGTGTTTTTAGTGATTCTCTTGCAAAGAAATTAAAATAAATTGGAACAAACAAATTATAGTCAACGAAAACCATGTTCGTGGCAAAAATCGTTATCTTTGTGTTGCTATGGGGGAATCAAACGGTTACAAATTGTAACCAGTTGAAACTACTCGCCCCCGACGGGAAAATACGCCTGACCGATGTGGCCGATGTCGAGCGAGTTGTCCGAAAAAATCGGACAACTGAAATTAGAAAACCAAAAGAGGCCATCCTTTCGGATAGCCTCTTTTTAGTTTTGGTAATAGGCTTTCTAATAAAACCGCCTGATTCCCATGATGTCGCGGACAGCGGAGATGGTTTTTTCGGCGGAGGCCTGTGCCCGTTCGGCGCCCTGTCGGGTGACCCGAGCGAGGTAGGCCTCGTCGTGGTAGATGGCGTTGATTCGCTCGCGGATCGGGGCGATGGTTTGGATGATGTCCTCGGCCAACTGTTTTTTCAGGTCGCCATAGCGGATCGAACAGTTGGCGTACTGCTCGCGGAAAAAGGCCAAGGTATCGGGCGCGGAGACGTACTTCATGATGGTGAAGATGTTCTGAACTCCCTCGCTGACCGGCGAATCGGGCACCGTCGGGCCGGAGTCGGTCACCGCTTTCATCACCTTTTTGCGGATCGCTTCGTCGCTGTCGTTCAGGAAGATACCGTTGCCCTCCGATTTGCCCATCTTGCCCGTGCCGTCCAATCCGGGGATTTTGACCATCTCCTTTTTCTCTTCAAAGGGCTGGCTCTCCGGGAAAAACTCCACGCCGTAAAGGTTGTTGAAGCGGCGGGCAAATTTGCGGGTCATCTCCAGGTGTTGATCCTGATCTTTGCCGACCGGAACATAGTCTGCGCGATGAATCAGGATGTCGGCGGCCATCAGCACCGGGTAGGTCAACAGCCCGGCATTGACATTTTCGGCGTGTTTGCGCACCTTGTCCTTGAACGAGGCCGTGCGTTCCAACTCGCCGATGTAGGCGTGCATATTGAGCAACAGGTAGAGTTCCGGGAGCTGGGGCAGGTCGCTCTGGACATAGATCGTGGCCACCTCCGGGTCGATCCCGGCGGCCAAGTATTCGGCCAACACGTTATGCACGTTCAGGTGCAAGGTCTTCGGGTCGGGGTGGGTGGTCAGCGAATGGTAGTCGGCGATGAAAAAATAGCAGTTGTAATCGTACTGCATCTCCGTAAAATTTTTCAACGCCCCGAGGTAGTTCCCCAAATGCAGGTTGCCCGTCGACCGGATCCCGCTCAATACTGTTTTTTTCATGGATATGTCGTTATAGAGGCACAAAGATATAAATTTCAGCGGTTAGAAATCCGACCAAACCGCTTTTTTCCTAACTTTGTCTGTTCGATTGATTAAAACGAAATACCGAAAAGATATGTTGACACTGAAACAACTTCGCGAGAACCCGGCAGAGGCGGTAAAAAGGCTGGCCGTAAAAGGGGTGCAGGCCGAGGCGACCATCGCCCAAATCATTGCCCTCGACGACCGGCGCAAAGCCCTGCAAACCGAGTTGGATGCCAACCTCGGCGAGCAAAACACGATTGCCAAAACGATCGGTGGCCTGATGAAACAGGGGCGCGCCGACGAGGCGCAGGCCGCCAAAGAGCGCACGGCGGTGCTCAAAGAGGCCTCGAAAAAATTAGAAGAGCAGAAGGAGAGCACCGAACAGGAGCTGAACGCCTTGTTGGTGACCCTGCCCAACTTCCCGCACGCGAGTGTCCCGGTGGGTATGACGGCCGAGGACAACGAGGTGGTGCGCACCGGGGGGCAAGTTCCTGAATTGCCAGCCGATGCCCAGCCCCATTGGGAGCTGATTAAAAAATACGACATCATTGATTTCGACTTGGGCAACAAGCTGACCGGTGCCGGTTTCCCGGTCTACAAACGGCAGGGAGCTGTCATGCAACGCGCCCTGATTAGCTATTTTCTCGATAAAAATACAGCCGCCGGGTACGAGGAGGTGATCCCACCCTATATGGTCAACGAGGCCTCGGGTTTCGGAACCGGCCAGTTGCCCGACAAGGAGGGGCAGATGTACCACGTCACCGAGGATAATTTCTACCTCATCCCGACCGCCGAAGTACCGGTGACCAATATTTTCCGCGATGTGGTGTTGGACGAACGCGATTTGCCGATCAAAATGACGGCCTATACCCCCTGTTTCCGCCGCGAGGCCGGTTCATACGGCAAGGACGTGCGCGGGCTGAACCGCCTGCACCAATTCGATAAGGTCGAAATTGTGCAACTGACCACGCCGGAACGCTCCTACGAAGCTCTGGAGGGAATGGTACACCACGTCGAGGGGATTGTGAAGGAGTTAGAATTGCCCTATCGCATCCTGCGCCTTTCGGGCGGTGATATGAGCTTCACCTCCGCCCTGACCTTCGATTTTGAGGTGTGGTCAGCCGCCCAACAACGTTGGTTAGAGGTCTCCTCTGTATCGAATTTCGAGTCATTTCAGGCCAACCGGCTGAAAGCCCGCTACAAAGGCGAGGACAAAAAGACCCGCTTGGTTCACACGCTTAACGGCAGTTCGCTGGCTTTGCCCCGCATTTTGGCCGCCATTTTGGAAAACAACCAAACGCCGGAGGGCATCCGCGTCCCCAAAGTGCTGACACCTTATACGAGGTTTACGCTGATTCGGTAAGAGAGACGAGAGGCGAGAGTGGGTTTTAAGGGGATAACAGGAGAGCGGAATATTTTTTCAGGGCGATCACATTCTTACAGGAAGTTTGAAGTCATAATACACTGTGGTAGAATGTGTTTTCAGGGCGAAAACATTCCCGCAGGGAATGCTTTTTAAGGAGTATCTATTTGTGCCAAGCTCGCTTGAGTGGCAAATAGATACCCCTTAAAAAGAAGTTCTGTAAGAATTTTCGACCTGCCAACACAAGCAGAAAAGTTTTCGGTGTCGCCTTTTTCAAAAGGCGACGATTTTGGGCGACTTTTCTAAAAAGTCGCAGTCAAATAGGTTTCATGAAGCGAATAGAAATAGAACATAACAAGGAGTTAAAGCCACTGAACACGTTCGGCATTGCGGCGCGGGCTTCGGGTTTTGTCGCGTTTCGGGACAGGGGGGATTTGGCTGCGATTTTTGCCGATCCCAGCTGGAGCGGCAAGTCGTGGTATGTGATGAGTGGCGGGAGTAATATCCTGCTGACGGGCGATTACGACGGGCTGATCTTGCATCCTGTCGCTCGGGCTATCGAGGAGGTCGAGCGGGACGGGGAGGCTGTTACGTTGCGTGTACAGGCCGGTTTGGCTTGGGATGAGCTGGTGGCCTATTGCGTGACCAATGGCTATGGCGGGCTGGAAAACCTTTCGGGCATTCCCGGCTTTGTCGGGGCGGCTCCGGTGCAGAATATCGGCGCTTATGGTGCCGAGGTCAAAGATACGATTGCGGAGGTCGAAGCCTATCGGTTCGATACGGGTGTGGTTCAGTCTTTTACGAATGCTGAGTGCCGTTTCGGCTACCGCGACAGCGTGTTTAAACACGAGGAGCGGGGGTCTGTAATCCTTTCGGTGACCTTTCGCCTGCCGCTTCGCCCGCACTTTTCGATCGGCTATGGCGACCTGAGCCGGGAGGTCGAGGCTCTGGGCGGCGCGTCGTTGTCTGCAATTCGACAGGCTGTTTTGTCTATCCGCGCGGCGAAATTGCCCGACCCGAAGGTATTGGGCAACTCGGGTAGTTTTTTCAAGAACCCGGTGGTCTCCGAGCAGGAGGCCGAGGCCTTGCGGTGCAATTATCCGGATATGCCCGTTTATCTGGTTCCGACCGGGGTGAAATTGGCGGCGGGCTGGCTGATCGACCGCGCCGGGCTAAAAGGATACCGACAGGGGCGCGTGGGCGTACACGAAAAGCAGGCACTGGTCTTAGTCAATTACGGCGGAGCCACCGGAGGCGAGGTGCTGGCACTGGCCGATCACGTGATCGTCGCGGTTCGGGAGCGTTTCGGCGTTAGCCTCGTGCCGGAAGTCAATGTCTTATAATCAGATAGCCTAAAATGACAGACCATGCGACCTATATGTGCCGGTGCATCGAACTGGCTCGCAACGGAGAGGGGACGACTTCGCCCAATCCGATGGTCGGGTGTGTGATCGTCCGGGGGGGGCAGATCATCGGCGAGGGGTATCACCACCGCGCCGGGGAGCCTCATGCCGAGGTCAACGCCATTGCTTCGATCACTGACGCAGAGGCACTTAAGGAGGCCACGCTTTATGTCAACCTCGAACCCTGCTCGCATTGGGGCAAAACGCCTCCGTGTGCCGATCTGATTATCGCCCGGGGCATTCCGCGCGTGGTCGTGGGCATGATCGACCCTTTTGCCGCCGTCTGTGGCAATGGCATCCGCAAATTGCGGGAGGCCGGAATCGAGGTCGAAGTGGGAGTACTCGAACAGGAGTGCCGGGAGCTAAATAGCCGTTTTATCACCTATCACAGCCAACGTCGCCCTTACATCACCCTGAAATGGGCGCAAACGGCTGACGGCTATTTGGATAACAACCGGCCGGCCGACACTCCGGCCACGTGGATGACCGGGGCGGTGGCGCGCACGCTGGTGCATCGCCTGCGTGCCGTGTCCGATGCCATTTTGGTCGGCACGCGCACCGTGGAGCGGGACAATCCGGCGCTGACCGTGCGGGAAGCCGGAGGGAAAAGCCCGTTGCGGGTGGTACTCGATCGCTCTTTGCGGCTCGACCCCTCGGCGCAAGTCTTTGACGGAAATACTGATACGCTGGTATTTACACAAGTTGGCAATCGGTCAGCGGCCAGCGAGCGTTATTCGTTGTGCGAGGTGGCCGAAATCGACTTTCCCTCCGGGTGGCAGGCTGTGTTAGAGGTACTTTACGCCCGGAACGTCCAAAGCCTCTTTGTCGAGGGAGGGGCGGCTGTACTCGCCTCGCTGATCGAGGCCGGTCTATGGGACGAGGCCTATATTTTCGTCTCGCCACTGACAGTCAACGACCTCGCAGGTGGCTCTCCGACAGAACCCTTAGGCATCAAAGCCCCCTCGCTCCCGGAGCACCTCCGTGCCGAAAAACAAATCGACGGCACCTCACTTTACTATTTTCAACGCAAAACGGACGTATAAACGTCCGTTTTTCTTGACCGTTAAATCCGGGTGATGTGGGTTTTTTTGGCGCTGTCGAGGCGCAGGGCGATGAAGAGCAGGAGGGTGAAGGCGATCATCGAGGAGCCGCCGTAGCTGACAAAGGGCAGGGGGATGCCGATCACGGGCATCAGCCCGATGGTCATGCCGATGTTGATGAGGATGTGAAAGAGAAATATCCCCGCCGCGCAGTAACAATAGATGCGTCCGAAGGCCTCCTGTTGCCGTTCGCCCATGGCGATGAGCCGCAGAATCAGCGCGACATAGAGCGCGATGACAACCGTACACCCGACGAATCCCCACTCTTCGCCGATGGTGCAGAAGATAAAATCGGTGCTCTGTTCGGGCACAAAATCGTATTTGGTCTGTGTCCCTTGCAGGAACCCTTTGCCCAGGAAGGCTCCCGAGCCGATGGCCAGCTGGGACTGGTTGGCGTTGTACCCCACGCCCAACAGGTCTTCTTTCAGCCCCAGAAAATCCAACACCCGCTCTTTTTGGTGCGATTGAAGGATGTTTTCAAAGGCGTAATCGACCGTTTGGGTAAAGGCCAACGAGCCAGCAAAGAGGATGAGGATCAGGTAGACATTTTTCAGCCGATTCCGATAGGCGTACAGGACGATAAAAACCAACGAAAGGGCGACGGCGATCAGCAGGCAGAGGTAGGCCGAAAGGGCGATGCCTCCCAACCGCAGACCAAAATAGAGTGCCAAAGCCGTCAGCGCAATCCCAGAGAGGTAGATCAGGCTGGATTTCCACCGCCCGTTCATCAACGCCTCGGCGAAGGTTCCTCCGACGATCAGCAGGATCAGCAGGGTGAGGGGTTCGACGTAGAACGAGAGCAGAAAAAGTGCCACAAAGAGGAATCCAACCACATAAAACCAGCCGCTGAACCCCTCGCGGTAGAGCATAAAAAAGAACGAGCCGAAAACCAATGCCGAGCCGGTGTCGTTTTGTAGGCCGACAATGATGGCCATCGGCAGGCCGATCAGCAGGAAGACGGTGAAGACCGATCGCGGCTGGTGGATGTTGAACGAATAGGAACTCATCACGCGCGCCAGCACCAGCGATGTGGTAATCTTCACAAACTCAACAGGTTGAATGCTGATCCCTCCGATCTCGTACCAAGCCGTTGCCCCTTTGATGTCGCGCCCCAGAAAGGCGGTTCCTAACAGGACGATAATGCTGAGCCAATAGAGCGGTTGCGCCAGAATGTGCCAATATTTGTCGTCGATCAGCAGGACAGAGATGCCGATAAAGAGCGAAATGCCGATCCAAATCAGCTGTTTTCCATAGCTTTGCGACAGGTCGAAGATGCTGGCATGGGCCTCGTCGTAAACGGCCGCATAGATGCTGATCCAGCCGATCAGTATGAGCAACAGGTAGATCAGGACGGTTCCCCAATCCTCACCTGCGGGCGCTATGCGATGTCGATTAGCGCCGATCATAAGCGGGATAGGCGATTTGTTGATTGCGGACGTAGTCAATCAGGTGGGCACTCGAAACCTCCCCTTGCAGGTATTGTTCCAACAAGAGCCGGGCGATGGGCAGGGCGACGGTCGCCCCGAAGCCGCCGTTTTCGATGTAGACCGAGATCGCGATTTTCGGGTCGTTCAGCGGGGCGAAGCAGGCGAACGAGGAGTTGTCGCGCCAGGGCGGATTTTCCGCCGTCCCGGTTTTTCCGCAAACGTCCCACCCGGGGATGTTCGCCGCCGTGGCCGTTCCGCTCACGTTGACTGCCCGCCACATGGCCTCGGCCACCGTGTCGAAATGTTTTTTGTCGACTTTGGCATAATGCCGCTCGCTGAATAGGGAGTCGAGTTCGCGCCCTTCGACCTCGCGGATCACGTGGGGGATGTAATAATAGCCCCGGTTGGCGATGGTGGCGATGAAGTTGGCCAGCTGAAGCATCGAAACCCCGATCTCGCCCTGACCGATGGCCAGCGAGACAGTGGTCAGCGCGTTCCAACGCCCGTTGTACACCCGGTCGTAAAAAGCTCGGTCGGGGATGTATCCGTTCTGCTCGTTGGTGAAGTCGGAGTCCAATTTCCGCCCGAAACCAAAACTGCGGACATAGTCGTACCACACATCGAAACCATCCCTCGGGTTGGCGAACTTTTTGTTTTCCAAGAGGTTCCGGTAGACGAACGCGAAATAGGGGTTGCACGAAGTTTGGATCGCTCCGCTCAGATCGACCGGCGAGCCGTGGACGTGGCAGGCCATGAACCGCCCGCCGATGTTGTTGCCCCCGGAGCAGGCATAAGCCGTCGAGGGGGTTAGCGTCCCCTCTTGCAGGGCGATCAGGGAGTTGACTAATTTAAAGGTCGACCCCGGAGGATAGCGCGACATCACCGCCCGGTTGAAGAGCGGCCGCCGGGGGTCGTTCATCAGTTTCGAGTAATTTTTGCCCCGCTCGCGCCCGACCAGTTCGTCCGGGTCGAAGGTGGGACTGCTGGCCATGACCAAAATCTCGCCGGTGGCCGGCTCGATGGCCACAACGCTCCCCACTTTCCCCTCCAGCAGGTGTTCGGCCAACTGTTGCAGGCGCGCGTCGATCGTCGAGGTGATGGCCAGCCCCGGAGTCGCCAGCGAATCGAGAGCACCGTCGGCATAGGAACCTTTTTGTACCCCATACACGTCGACCATCCCGACACGAACCCCTTTCTTGCCCCGAAGCTCTTCTTCATAAGCCAGTTCGATTCCCGAAACGCCGGTATAATCGCCGCTCCGGTACCACGGGTCGGCTTCGATCTGCTTCGGCCCCACTTCGCCCACCTCGCCCAAGAGGTTGCCTGCGATCTTGCGGGGGTAGGAGCGAATGGTGCGGTATTGGGTGTAAAATCCGGGGAAATGACGCTCCTCGAACTTCAGCTTGGTCTCTTTGGGCAACTGTTTGAAGAGGATTGAGGGGCGACGGCGCGAATAGTTAGCCGCCTTGCGGAACTCCTGCTTGAACAGGGCTGTATCCACCTCAAGGATCGAGCACATCAACACCGTGTCGAACGGCTTCACGTCGCGCGGGACGACCATCAGGTCGTAAACCTCCTTGCTCTGCACCAAAAATTCGCCCGTGCGGTCGTAAATCTCGCCCCGTGCCGGATAGAGCACCTCATAACGCAGGACGTTGTTTTGCGCCCCCTGTCGGTAACGATCGTCGACGACTTGAATATAAAAGAGCCGCCCGAGGATAACCAGAGCGACCAGAACTACCACGATGCGGAGTATGTTGATGCGGTTGGAGTCCATGACCGACGAACAATTTACGATTTACGGGGAACAAAAACCAATTGAACCAACTCGATGGCGATCAGGCTACAAACGACACTGATAGCGATCCGCAACAGGGTGAAGAGGATGCCGACTGTTGTCAGGGTCTCTAAGCCGAAAAAGATCACGGCGTGGATGAGGATCAGCACCGAGGCATAACGCAGGAATTTGCCGTTGCCGATCCGTCGATAGTGGGGGCTTCCGCCGTCGCCGATCACCTCTTTGCCGATAAACAGGCGCATCACCCCCGGGCGACAAAAGGCCATGGCCACCGTGGCGATCGTGTTGACCGCCGGTGCGCCGCTGAAAAAGTCGATCGTCACCCCCATTACTGCCGCCCAAATCAACAGCCAAAACCCCTTGATCTCCATCGGCAACAACAACACAAAGGCCAAATAGACAAACGGATGGACATAAAGGCTCAGTTGCAGGTTATCGAAGAGGAAAATCTGCAAGGCCGTGACGGTCAGAAACAGGAGAAAATATCGAAGTGCGGTCGGCATGGAAGCAAGTTCTTAATAATGTTCTTGGGTGGCGGTCTCCTGTTCAAGGTCGAGTTTTTCGTCCCGATCGACATAATCGACCAACAGCACGTGGTTCAGTGCCGCCATATTGGCCGACAGCTTGACCCGCGCGTCGTAATAGGTGTTGTTAATCAGCTCAAAACTGACGACCTTCCCGATCAGCAACCCCGGCGGGAAATAGGAGGAGTAATCCGTTGTCACAATCGTGTCGCCCACAGCGATCGGCGCGTACTTCGGAATCTCCGAAAGCACCACCTCGTCGGCCCGCAGGCCGTCCCAATAGATCGACCCGAAATAGTCCTGCCCCTCGATGCGCCCGCTGGTGCGGAAACGGGTGTTGAGCACCGAGACCGCCACCGAAAACCGTTCCGAGCAGTTGACGATGTACCCGACAATTGCCCCGTCCGAGACCACAGCCATCTCCGTGCGAACCCCGTCGCGCATCCCCTTGTTGAGGGTGATTAGGTTTTGGCTTCCGGTGATGGAGTTGTTGCTCACCCGCGCGGTCGTATAGATATAAGGTATTTCCGCGCCAAGCCCCGCTTCGCCACTCGCGGTCAACGCTCCGGTATCTGTCCTTGTTTGGCGTTGCTCTAATTCTCCTAAGAGGCTGGCTACCTGTTCATTCAATTGCTGATTCTCCCGCGCGAGTGAAAAATAGTGCTTGACGCTTTGGATGCCGGTGTAAATGTCGCCCACCAAAAAGTTCGACACGTTGACCACCTTAGCCCGGTTGTAACTGGAGCTGTTGATAAAATAGCGCAGAGCGAAACCCTCGATTACCACGAAGAGCAAAACGAAAACGATTCTCTTGAGGAACAGCAGGAATCGGTACATAGCACAGCTGCAACGTTCTTGGAGTTTCTAAAAATTCAAAAGACAAGGCTTGCGACCGAGACAAAAGCGCAGTGTACTAAAGGTACTCGAGCATTTTGGCGAGGGAGCGTAACGCAGTATTTTGGATTTTTTGAAGCTCCAAAATTATTTAATCAGGAATTGGAACCTATTGATATTCTTCAACGCGATGCCTGTACCGCGAGCCACTGCCCGCAGAGGGTCTTCCGAAACATGAAACGCAATGTTGGTCTTCTCCTGCAACCGTTGCGCCAGCCCGCGCAACAGCGCGCCACCTCCGGCCAAATAAACACCCTCTTCGACAATGTCGGCATAGAGTTCCGGCGGAATCTGTTCCAACACCTTCATGATGGCCGCGTCGACCTTAACCAACGATTTTTCGAGGGCATAAGCGATCTCCTGATACGAAATGGAGATGGTCGCCGGAAGCGCGGTCAGGATGTTAGGCCCCGTGAAAATATAGTCGTCCGGCGGTTCGGGCAACTCCTGTATGGCGGCACCGACAGCCACTTTGATGTCTTCGGCTGTCCGCTCGCCGATGCGCACGTTGTGTTGTTGGCGGATGTAGGTCTGAATGTCTTCGGTGAAGACGTCGCCCGCCACGTTGATGCTCTCACTGCACACGATCCCGCCCAGCGAGATCACAGCGATTTCGGTCGTACCCCCACCGATGTCGACCACCATGTGCCCCTCGGGCGCTTCGACATCGAGGCCGATCCCTAAGGCGGCGGCCATCGGTTCGTAAATCATGTAAACCTCGCGGCCTCCGGCGTGTTCGGCCGAGTCGCGCACGGCCCGAAGTTCCACGTTGGTACTCCCCGAAGGGACACAGATCACCATCCTCAGCGAGGGGCTGAACATCCCGCCGCCTTTGGCTTTGGTCATTTTAATCATCCCCCGGATCATCATTTCGGCCGCTGTAAAGTCGGCGATCACCCCGTCGCGCAGGGGACGGATCGTGCGGATGTTCTGGTGGGTCTTCCCGTGCATTTGGCGCGCTTTGTTGCCGATGGCCACCAACTTGCCTTGGTGTTGGTCAATGGCCACAATCGAAGGTTCGTCGACCAAAATTTTGCCGTTGGATATAATCAGCGTATTGGCGGTGCCCAAGTCCATCGCCAGCTCTTGTGTCAGAAATGAAAATAATCCCATGACTTCTTTTTATTAGTGTTTGAAGTGGCGCAGGCCGGTAAATACCATCGACATCCCGTGGGCGTTGCAGTAGTCGATCGAGTCCTGATCGCGTACCGATCCGCCGGGCTGAATAACCGTGTCGACCCCTTCGGCGTGTGCCAATTCGACACAGTCGGCAAAGGGGAAAAAGGCATCGGAGGCCATCACGCCGCCGCGCAGGTCAAAGCCGAACGATTTGGCCTTTTCGACCGCCTGCTTCAGCGCATCGACCCGCGAGGTCTGCCCAATGCCGCTGGCCAACAGCGTTTGGCCTTTGGAGAAGACAATGGCGTTCGATTTGGAGTGTTTCACGATGATGTTGGCGAAGATCAACTCCTTCATTTGCTCGATCGAGGGAGCCTGTTCGGTGGCCACGCGCATCTCGCTGTCGCGCCCGCCGAGCGACAGGTCGCGATCCATCTCGGCCACCCCGTTCAGCAACGAGCGGAATTGGGTCGTCGGGCGTTTGATCGCTTTTTGCCGCAGGATGATGCGGTTTTTCTTCGATTTCAGCACCTCCAACCCCTCGGGGTCATATTCCGGGGCAATCACCACCTCGCAGAAGAGTTTGTTGACCTCCTCGGCAGTGGCTTTGTCTATGGGGCGGTTGGCGATCAGCACGCCGCCGAAAGCCGATACCGGGTCGCAGGCCAATGCCGAAAGATAGGCCTCGACCAGCGTGAGCCGTGTGGCCACGCCGCAGGCGTTGTTGTGTTTGAGGATAGCAAAAGTCGGCTCTTCAAATTCGGCGATCAGGTTCACCGCCGCGTCAATGTCGAGCATATTGTTGTAAGAAATTTCCTTGCCGTGGTATTTCTCGAACAGGGCATCCAAATCGCCGAAGAAGGTCGCTTTTTGGTGCGGATTTTCGCCATAGCGCAACACCGTGCCCTGCGTTTCGCTCACTTTGAAGGCGGTGATGCCCTCCTTTTGGTTGAAATAGTTGAAAATGGCCGTGTCGTAATCCGAGCTGACGTTAAAGGCCTGCGCGGCAAAATAACGGCGTTGTTCGAGCGTGGTCGCCCCCTGTTGGTTTTGTAATATTTCATACAATTCGGCGTATTGAGCCACCGAGGGAACGATTACCACATCGCGGTGGTTTTTGGCCGCCGCACGAATCAGCGAGATGCCGCCGATGTCGATCTTTTCGATAACCGCCGCCTCTTCAGCCCCCGAGGCCACCGTTTCGGCAAAGGGGTAGAGGTCGACAATCACCAGGTCGATCTCCGGAATTTCATATTGGGCAAGTTGTTCGCCGTCCTGCGGGTTGTCGCGGCGCGAAAGGATGCCTCCGAAGACCTTCGGGTGAAGGGTCTTGACCCGTCCTCCGAGGATCGAAGGATAGCCCGTCAGCGATTCGACGGATTGAGCCGAAAGCCCCAATTCCTCAATAAATTTCAGGGTTCCCCCCGTTGAATATATCGTCACGCCCTGATCGGCGAGCAGTTTTACAATTTGATCCAGACCGTCTTTGTAATAGACAGAGATTAAGGCACTTTTAATTTTTTTCACGAGATGGATAGTTTTAGCGATTACCTGTCGCAAAGGTACAAA
>JAISHQ010000109.1 GCA_031262465.1 Rikenellaceae bacterium | reverse complement strand
AAATTACTGCGCGACCACCACATCGGTTTTGATTTTGTTTTTTCGGAAAAAAAGTTCCATGCCATCGAGTTGGCCGTGGAGGCTATCAATAACGGTTACCGCAAAATTGTGGTCGTCGGTGGCGACGGAACCATCCACGAGGTGGTCAACGGCATCATGATCCAAAAGGAGGTACCCTCGGCAGAGGTGCTTTTGGCCGTCAT
Organism: Rikenellaceae bacterium; assembly: GCA_031262465.1. Lineage (GTDB taxonomy): Bacteria > Bacteroidota > Bacteroidia > Bacteroidales > Rikenellaceae > JAJQAW01. Next base: position 3,716 of record JAISHQ010000109.1, on the reverse strand, counting down.
TGCCGTGGGAACGGGCAACGACTGGATTCGGATGTTCGGCATCCCCCGCAAGTACACCGATGCGATCCGCGCCATGGTCGATGGGCACTCGTTTTTGCAGGACATCGCGCGCGTCTCCTTTTACAAAAGTAATTTTCCGCAACAACGTTACATGGCTAACGTGGCCGGATTGGGGTTCGACGCGAGCGTCAATAAATACTATAACCGCCTCAAAGACACGGGGAAGCACGGTAGCTGGATTTACCAATGGGGAATGTTCAAGGTAATCCTCAGTTACAAAACACCACGGATGACGGTCACGATCGACGGCGAAACTTTTGCCGAACAGCCCTTTTTCAGCTCCACGATCGGGATCGGCAAATACAACGGTGGCGGGATGATGCAGATGCCCGAGGCCATTGCCGACGACGGCCTGCTGGACGTGACGCTGATCCGAAAAATGTCGAAACTGCGGGTGCTGGCCAATTTCCGCTCGCTGTACAACGGCAAAATTTACCGCATCCCGAAGGTTTCCCACCACCGGGGGCGCAAAATTGCGGTAACCTCCCACCCCGAATCGGCCATCGAGGTCGACGGCGAAGCCTTAGGTTACTCCCCGTTCGAGTTCGAGGTCATCGACCGGGCGATTCGGGTCATCGTCTCGGAAAAATTTTTGCAGGAAGACCTGAAAAACAAAGTGGAACAGCTTAAGAACAATTAAAACGCATGAAACGCATCATCCATACCGACCGCGCTCCGCTCGCCGTAGGGCCTTACAGTCAGGCTGTTGAAGCAGGTGGAACGTTGTACATCTCCGGGCAGTTGCCCATCGACCCGGCCACCGGGCTGACTCCCGCGACCATCGAAGAGCAGACCGAGCAGGCGCTGAAAAACGTGGGCGCGATCCTCGAAGCGGCCGGTTACAGCTATGCCGACGTGGTCAAATCGACGGTTTTGCTGAGCGATATGGCCGATTTTGCGGCCATGAACAGCGTCTATGCCCGTTTTTACACCGAAAAAATGCCCGCCCGCGCGGCCTATCAGGTCGCCCAACTCCCCTTCGGCGTAAAAGTCGAAATCGAAACGATCGCGGTAAAGGGTTAGTCTTACCCCCTGTCTCTGACCTATTCTTAGAAAACCATCCCGCTCCGCCTTTGGACTACGACTTTTTTATAAAAAATTGTATAAGTATTTATAACGATGATGATTATGAAAACATTTCGTTTCGACAACAATTTGGAGTGTTATGACGGAGATGCCTTTATCGTAAAAATTGATAAAGAACTACGGACAGAAGAAGAGTTGTTAAATTTCTTCTATGACAAATTTCAATTTCCTACATATTTTGGATTTAACTGGGATGCTCTGTGGGATGTTATGAATGATTTGTCTTGGATTAAACAACATCAAGTTTTGTTAGTTCACGAAATGATGCCATGTATGGATGATCACAACATGTCAATTTACATTGACTTACTATTTGATCTAATTAATAATTGGAAAGAGGGTGAAATACATAGCGTTGACGTTGTTTTTCCTTCATGCTACAGAGATTATGTTATGCAATTTGTTAAAGAAGAAAGAATACGGCTTATCAAAGGAGAAATGTGATTAATCAAAGAGGCGACTTGTTTATGTCGCCTCTTTACAGTACAAATTCAATCTCCTTGAAGAGATAGCCTTTGCGGGTGCCGTCGGTTTTTCGGAGGATCAGTTCGCCGTCGGGGCGGACGGCTTCGATCGAGGCCTCGAACGGTTCGCCGCCGGGTTCACGAAATTGGTGAATGCCCCGGCCGCGATAGAGCGATTGGCTGTATTTTTCGTCAATACCATTTTTAGGGGACTTCCAAAAATTCAAAAGACAAGGCTTGCGACCGAGGCAAAAGCGCAGTGTACTAAACGTACTCGAGCATTTTGGCGAGGGAGCGTAACGCAGTATTTTGGATTTTTCGAAGTTCCCCCTCGTGCGATACAGAAGCCGTTCTATGACCTGCTCCAACACCTCGATCCGGTCGAACGGCCGGTCGGCCACCGTGCGCATGGAGACGGGGTTCGGCAGGGCGGGATCAAACAGCAATTGATTGACATTCAGCCCAATACCGATGATGCTTTTGGTGATTCGCGCTCCTTGCAGGTCGTTTTCGATCAGGATGCCGGCCACCTTGCGATCGCCGATATAAATGTCGTTCGGCCACTTAACCGTCGCCGTCAGCGAAAAGGCCGCCAACGCCTCGACAAGTGCCACCGAGACGGCTTTCGAGAGGTAAAATTGATGCTCCGCCCGGAGGTTTTCGGGGTGGACGACCAGCGAAAAGGTAAGGTTCTCCCCGCCCCGACTGCTCCACGAATTGCCGCGTTGCCCCCGGCCCTGGGTCTGCTCCTCGGCCCAAACGAGGCTCGCGGCGGAATATTCCGGGCGGGCGGCGTGGTCGTTGGTCGAGGGAAGCCGGTCGAAATAATCCACACGGAGCGATAGTCGCTCGGCCAGCCGATTCAGCTTTTCAAGCCGCTCAAACATGGCTCAATTGGGGTTTGGTGTGCGGGGCGATGTCGAGAATGTCCTTCGAGACCTGTTTCACCGAGTCGGCCAACCGCTCGGCCTCGTTGACGAGTTCGACAAAGAGCACCAAAGCGATCCTGTTCAATTTCTGATCTTCAATCTCAAAGATGTAACTCCCCTTGAGGTAATCCTCCATCTTGTTGATTTGGTCTTCGATCCGATGAACCTCTTCCGGCAGGCCATAATTTTTATCAAACGCATTGCTGACGTTGGTGTTCATCACCATGATGGCCCGATCGATCAGGTCGAACATCGCATTGATCTTCTCGCGCATATCCTGATTGAAACTGATGTTGTTGTCGCGCTTGTATTTCAGAATTTTGGCCAGTTTGTAATTCTTATCCGACATGGACTCGATGTCCGAAATGGACTTCATCATGATCTGGGTCTGTTTGACCACATCGCCTCCTACCTCGTCCTGTGTCGCTTTGTTTAGGTAGTTGTAAATCTCCGATTCTTGGTTATCGCTGATCTTTTCGTATTTCTCGATCCGCTGAAAAGTCGCATCGAACCCCTGCGGGTCGGTCTCCTCAAAAAGGCTTCGCACAAAGCCGAACATTTTGGAGGAGCGGGTACTGTAAGTCACCAATTCGTTGAGTGCCGGAATAATGGTAAGCCCCGTGGTCGAAAGCATCCCGCCCTCGATGTAGGCCAACCGATTTTTCGGCTCTTCGGCTTGTTGTGGAATCAGCCGGGTGACTAATTGAGCAATTTGTGAGGTAAAGCCTACTAATAAGCAGGTATTGATGATATTAAATAGTGTATGGAAAAGCGACAGCGCCACCGGCCGGGCGTGGGGATCGGTGATCGGAGAGTCACTGCCGAAAAATTCAACAATAGCAACGATCATCCAAAGGAAGAGGCGGAAGGCAATCAGCATCCAAACGACCCCGATCAGGTTGAAAACCAGGTGAGCCAGCGCCGCCCGTTTGGCCTCGGTGTTGGCCACCATGGCCGCCAGATTGGCCGTAATGGTGGTTCCGATGTTCTCGCCCAAGACCATCGCGCAGGCGCAATCGAACGGAATCCAGCCGTTGTTGCACATAATAATGGTCAGGGCCATCGTCGCGCTCGACGATTGTACGACAATGGTCAACACCGTGCCCACGAAGACAAAAAAGAGCACCGACCAATAGCCTTTGTTGCTGAAGTTCGAGAGAAATTCCAACGCGGCGGG
>JAISHQ010000108.1 GCA_031262465.1 Rikenellaceae bacterium | reverse complement strand
AATGGCATCTATTTGACCAGTGCCGATTCAACCGGTGTGGTCACCATTCCGGAGAGCAAGCTCGCCCCCGGTGACACCATCTCCTCCACCTTTTTAGGCTTTGAACCGGCTTTTGTCGTTTACGACAATACGTTGCGGGCGACCGGTTCTGTCACGCTTGTTCATTCAACAGAACGAACCTATGATATAGACGAGGTTGTTGTACGCGGCTCTATGGATCCTTGGGATGCGTTTCGAAAATATGTGCGGCCGCTCAGACGTGTGATAGGCAACTTCCGCCTCACGGGGAATTTCGAGGCTCGAATCCGTATGCCCGACAGCACGGTTCGGCAGATCGCCGGTTCATTTTCACAGTCGCGAAAGGTTCCTGTAATTGGGCAAGAGGAAAACGTCTTGGGCGAAATTACTGTCACACAGGGTGATACGACCCAAGTCGGTCAAAAGATCAGGCAATACGTGTTTTATTCGGTTCTTGGGGCAAACGGTGTCCGTATTCGTACAACGGCTTCGTCGAAAACAAGGCCTTATCATACAATGACTTATTTGGGTATCGCTGAGGGGATTAGAAATTTTGTCGGCACGGTTGCGCGTCCTGATTTTGGCGGAGGCACTACGCAGTGGATCATCGACGTCGATGCCGAAAGCCGCGAGATTCGATCGGTACACATTACCAGTACGGTCACCAGCACCCATAGGTTCGAATCTATCATTCATTCTATGGCAATGAAATATCCTCACGACCAAAATCGGAGCCGCAAGACGGCTTCGGAAATAGAAGTTGATTTCCGCGAAGTCGACGGTGTCAAAATGACGATGAAGCTGACGAATTTGAAGTATAGATAATATCCCTAATCCCGGTTCCGGCGGACAAGCTCTTAATTCATGGCCAACGAAAGCCCGGTGCCTTCGATGTGGATTTTGGCATCCACACCCAACGCGCGGAACACTTTCAGCATGGTGGCCACGGTTAGGTTTTTGCCGTTTTCGATCTTCGAGATTTGGGCTTTTTGTACGCCGACGAGCTTGCCCAAATCGTCTTGGGTAAGTTTTTTGCTCTCGCGTATCTCCTTGATTTTCTGACCCACCAACCACAATTCGATCCCCATGTCGTACTCCTCGCGCGAGGGAGTTCCCGCCTTGCCGAAAGTTTCGTCCATCACCTCCTCAAAAGGTATAAAATCGCTGTTTTTCATGGCTGTTTTCATTCGTTAAAGTACATTTTCATAATCTCTTTGGCCTTATCAATCTCTTTCTGAGGCACTTTGCTGACCTTTTTGATAAAACCGTGCGTGGCAATAACAAGGGTATTGCTTCCGTCGCGCTTGTCCCAAAAAGCAAGCATACGATACTGTTTGCCGGAATAGAGCGTCCGGAACTCCCAAATATCCCCGGTCAGTTTTTTAAGTAACACAGGGTCGAGACAGAGCGAAGCCTTGTATATGTTGTCTTTGATTTTCAGGCTCGCTTTGGGGTCGATGCGGCGCAAAAACTCGTTGGCCTCGCGGTACAAAACAACCTTAAATCTCTGTTTTAACTCCATTGTCACAAAATTAACGCCACAAAGATAGTAAAAGTATCTATAAATGGAAACTTTTTTTAAAGGAATTTGCCTATCAATTTACCCCCTTTACCCAAACTCCGGAATCTCGGACAGGGGGGTCAGGGAGTTTTGGGTTTCATCGAAGTGGAAGCAGTAGAGCGATAAGCCGTTTGTAATCAGGATGTAGGGGACGCGGAGCACCAAGTTGTAGCGGACGGCCTGTTCCAACGTTTCGCGGGTTAGCTTCACCTGCGGGGCTTTGCACTCGACGACCATTTGCGGGCGCGCCTGTCCATCATAAACAACAATATCAGCGCGCCGTGCCGTGCCGTTGAGCGTGAGCGACTGCTCCTGACGCACTAACAGGGGGTCGACCCCTCGGTGTGCGATCAGGTAACCGATCGTCTGTTGCCGCACCCACTCCTCCGGGGTGAGCGCAAGCCACTTCCCCCGGATGGCATCCCAAATTTCCTCCCGGCCTTCGCGGATTCGTGTCCGGCAAGATGTCTCCGGCAGGCGGAGTGGCGTTTTGGCGGTCAAAGCGTCCTTTAAAAAGGAATAGAGTTTCTAAAAGCTCAAAAGACAAGGCTTGCGACCGAAGAAAAAGCGCAGTGTACTAACGTACTCGAGCATTTTTCAGAGGGAGCGTAACGCAGTATTTTGAGTTTTTAGGAGTTCTATTCGGGTTTATTTAGTGCTTCGCGCACCTTTGTTTCTATTTCCTCCATCAAGGTCGGGTTGGCCAACAGCAGGGCTTTGACCGCGTCGCGCCCCTGACCCAACTTTTGTTCGCCGTAGGAGAACCAAGAGCCGCTCTTTTTGACGATGCCCTGTTCGACCCCGAGGTCGATGATCTCGCCCACCTTGCTGATTCCCTGACCGTACATGATGTCGAACTCGGCCTTGCGGAATGGCGGAGCCACCTTGTTTTTCACCACCTTGACCCGTGCGCGGGTGCCCATCTGCTCTTCGCCGTCCTTGATACTCGCCATTTTGCGGATGTCGACGCGGATGCTCGCGTAAAATTTCAGGGCGTTCCCGCCGGTCGTCGTCTCCGGATTGCCGTAAACCACGCCGATTTTGTCGCGCAACTGATTGATGAAGATGCAGACCGTGCCGGTTTTGCTGATGCTCGCCGTGAGCTTGCGCAGGGCCTGCGACATGAGGCGGGCTTGCAGCCCCATTTTCGATTCGCCCATTTCGCCCTCGATCTCCGCTTTGGGGGTCAGCGCGGCCACCGAGTCGATCACCACAATATCCACCGCGCTCGAACGGATCAGGTGGTCAGCAATCTCCAACGCCTGCTCCCCGTGATCGGGCTGGGCGATCAGCAGGTCGTCCAAGTTGACCCCTAATTTTTGGGCATAGGTGCTGTCAAAGGCGTGTTCGGCGTCGATAAAGGCGGCGATGCCCCCCGCTTTTTGCGCCTCGGCAATGGCGTGAATGGCCAGCGTGGTCTTCCCCGACGATTCGGGGCCAAAAATCTCGATCACACGCCCTTTGGGATAACCGCCCACACCGAGGGCCTGATCGAGCGTGACGGAGCCGGACTTAATAACCGGAATATCCTGCACACTTTTACTGCCCATGCGCATGATCGAGCCTTTGCCGAAATCCTTTTCGATCTTCTCCATCACGGCGTTCAACACCTTCAGTTTCTCCGGATTAGTCCCCGCGCTTTGCGCCTCAGCGGCCTTTTTTTCTGTTGCCATATTTTGTCTTTTGTTAGTGTCGTTATTTAATGATACAAAAATAAAACAAATTAGTTTGAAAATCAAATTTTCGCCCGCAATTCGGTCGTTTTTTCGCCCCAATTTCTTTTCCCCGTAAATATACTCAATTTTTTGCAATAAACCCCCGCCGCACGTTTGCGACAGGGGTATATTTTATGACCTTATTTATATCAGCAGGAGGCTCGTTGCGTTCCCCTCCCCCGCCCCGGATTACCCCCGGATTTTGCGTTCGATCTCCTCCAACTGTTGGCGGAACTCCTTGTCGGTCTCTAACAGGTTGTTGATCGTTTTGCAGGAGTGGAGCACCGTGGCGTGGTTCTTCTTGCCAATGGCGTTGCCGATGGCCGAGAGGGGCATTTTGGTGTATTTTTTACAGAGAAACATGGCCACCTGCCGCGCCAGCGCCACGTCGCGCGTCCGTTTTTTGGAGTCGAACTGCTCTTTGTTCACGTTGAAGAAGGCGCAAACCGTCTCGCAGATGTGTTCGGCGGAGATCTCCTTGCGGGTGTATTTAACATAAGCCTTCAGTATCTCGCGCGTCAGCGGAACGGTAATCGCTTTGTTCAGGAACGAGGCGTTGGCGATCAGCGACGAAATGGCTCCCTCGATCTCGCGGACGTTGGCCGTGATGTTTTCGCTCATGAAACGAATCACATCCTCAGGTAGTTCGGTGCCCAAGCGGGCGGCCTTGCTCCGGATGATCTTCATTTTGGTCGTCTGGTCGGGCGGCAACATTTGGGTCGAAAGCCCCCATTTGAAACGGGTTATCAGCCGTTGTTCTACGTCTTTCAACTCGACCGGCGGTTTGTCCGAGGTGATAATAAGTTGTTTGAAGGACAAATGGAGGTGGTTGAAGATGTTGAAAAACGTATTTTGTGTCTTATCTTTGCCTGCCAACTCTTGGATGTCGTCGACGATCAGCACGTCGATCATCTGGTAGAAGTGGATGAAGTCGTTCAACTCGCCCTTGGTGGCGGCGTTTTGGAATTGAGCCTGAAACTTGTTGGTGGTCACGTAGAGCACCTTCAGGTCGGGGTGACGTTGTTTGACCTCCATGCCGATCGCCTGAGCCACGTGGGTCTTGCCCAGCCCCGAATCGCCGTAAATGAAGAGCGGATTGAAGGGGGTTTTGCCCGGATTGATCGCCACGGCCAACCCGGCCGAACGGGTCAGCCGGTTGCACTCGCCCTCGATGAAGGTGTCGAAGCAGTAATTGGGGTTGAGTTGCGGGTCGATCACAACCTTCCGGATGCCGGGGATCACAAACGGGTTTTTGATCTGTGCCGGTTGTGCGCTTTGGGCATAAGAAGAGTCTGACTTCAAAGATGATATTGTAACCGTCGGCTCGGGCTTGGGCACAGAGTAACGCAGCCGCGTCTCGGTGCCAAAAAGCTGGTGAATGAGGGGGCGGAGGAACGGGATGTAATGTTTTTCGATGTGCGAGACATACCCCTCGTTGGGAACCCGCAGACGCAGGATGTTCCCCTCGAAACCGATCGGCACAATGGGCTTGAACCAACGAACAAACTCCTCGTCGGAGGTTTGCTCTTTGATGCGGCTCAGGCAGGTTTGCCAGACCTCGGTGTATGGGTGGTCGATTGTCGATACCATCTTCGATTCGTTCACTAAAAAAGGCTGTCGGATTTTCAGATTAAGCCCCTCATTCTTCCTCACAAAATTGAAGATAAAATTACAAAAAAAAACGCTTTTTTGACTTGCATTTTCAGTTAGTTTTTTTAAGTAAAATACCGGGAAATTTTTAAGCCGTTGAATGTGAGATTACATAAATTTTTTTAATTTTGTTCTTCTGTTTTTATTCCCTCCGAAACCCGAGCGTTTCGGAAATTCATTTTGATACTAATACTTACAATACCATGAAAAAAGAGTTGGAACAATTGGTGGGCGACAAGGCAAATAGCTGGTTACAAGGCAATTTTGATGAACAAACCAAGCGCCGTGTGCGTGAATTGATGGAACAGGACCCGGCCGAGCTGACCGAGGCGTTCTATAAAAATTTGGAGTTCGGGACAGGGGGTCTGCGGGGCATCATGGGTGTGGGCACCAACCGCATGAACACCTACACCGTGGGCATGGCCACCCAGGGGTTGGCTAACTACATCCGGCTCCAATTTCCGGATGAAAAAATCAGTGTGGCCGTGGCCCACGACAGCCGAAAAAACAGCCCCGAATTTGCCCGCACGGTGGCCGAAATTTTCGCCGCCAACGGCTTTACGGTTTACCTGTTCGACGGCCTGCGTCCGACCCCCGAACTGAGCTTTACCGTGCGCGAAAAGGGGTGCAAAAGCGGGGTGATGGTGACGGCCTCCCACAACCCGAAAGAGTACAACGGCTACAAAGCCTATTGGGACGACGGCGGGCAGGTGACCGCGCCGCACGACACGGACATCATCGAGGAGGTCAACAAAATCACCTCGCCCGACATGGTTCGCTGGAGCGGCGGCACGGGAAAAATCGTCCTCTTGGGCGAGGAGATGGATCGCACCTACCTCGACAAATTGCACACCCTGATGCTCTCGCCCGAGGCCGTTCAGGCACACAAAAACCTCAAAATCGTCTACACCCCGTTGCATGGAACCGGATATAAACTTGTACCGCAGTTTTTGAAAGAGGTTGGCTTTGACAATGTAATCTTAGTGCCTCAGCAGGCCACGCCCGACGGCGATTTCCCGAGTGTGGCCTCGCCCAATCCGGAGGAAAAATCGGCCTTGCAGTTGGCCATTGATTTGGCCTCGCGCGAGGGGGCCGATCTGGTCATGGCCACCGACCCCGATGCCGACCGGGTGGGGATCGCCATCCGCGACGACCGGGGCGAGTTTGTTTTGGTCAACGGCAACCAGACGGCCAGCCTGTTGACCTATTATTGCCTGCGGCGTTGGAGCGAATTGGGGCGGCTGACCGGCACGCAATACATTGTCAAGACCATTGTGACCAGCGAGCTGTTGGCGCGCATCGCCCGAGCGTATGGGGTCGAATATTTCGACGTACTGACCGGCTTCAAACACATCGCCACGGTCATTCGCGAGCAGGAGGTGTTGGGCAAGACCTTTATCTGCGGCGGCGAGGAGAGCTATGGCTTTTTGGTGGGCAGTTACGTGAGGGACAAGGACGCGGTGGTCAGCTGTGCCATGGTGGCCGAAATGGCCGCGTGGGTGCGTACCCAGGGCACAACGCTCTACGGCCTGTTGAAAGAGATTTACCGGGAGTACGGTTTCTTCAAGGAGAGCCTCCTTTCGCTCACCATGAAGGGCAAGGAGGGGGCCGAGGAGATTCAGCAGATGATGGCCGCTTTCCGCGCCACGCCGCCCACGGCTCTTTGTGGCTCGCCGGTGGTGCAGGTGCTCGATTACGAGGCTCAGGTGGCCACGAATTTGGTCACGGGCGCGCAAACGCCCATCGACCTGCCCCGGAGCAACGTTTTGCAATTTGTCACCGAGGACAGCACGATCGTCTCCGCGCGCCCGTCCGGCACCGAGCCGAAGATCAAGTTCTACTTCGGTGTGCGCGAAGAGTTGCCCTCCGTGGAGCAGTTCCACACCGTCGAGGCCGCGTTGGATGCAAAAATCGAGGCACTGAAACAAGAGTTAAACTTGATAAAGTAATAGAAAATTTAAATGCGTTGGACGTGCATCAAATAAACCACGCAAACGGTTTTGCAACTAAGAAAATAGTTGTATCTTTGTTCAAGGAGTTACAAACAAGCTCTTAACGAACGGATCATGAAAAACGCAACCATTCTGCTATTATCCGTCCTCTGCCTGATCGGTTGCCGGGGTAAGAAAAGTCCTGCCCCGGCGGACGATGGGCTTTTGACGTTGAATGTTGCCGGGGCAATCGACAACCCGCAACCGTTCGACTTGGCCGAAATTGCCGACCAGATCGACTTCATCCCGTTGGACAACAGCCGCAGGGAGGGGCTTGTCGGTTATATCGGGGAAGTTGCGGAGTCGAAAAATCGGTTTTACATCGCCGAAGGAAACGGCATCTCCCAAGAACCCATCAAGGCCTTCGATAAAACGGGGCGATTTGTCTCCACGGTCGGATCGGTGGGGCGCGGCCCCAATGAATACCTCAGCGTTACGGACATTGCTGTCGATTATGAGAAAGATCATGTTTATGCGTTAGACAACCGAGGAGGGCAGATATTTTCCCACCTTTTGGCTTACGATTCCACCGGTCGTATGTTTGCTCGCAACGACTCGATCATCTACCCGTTGCTTGTTTGGCACGAGGATCGTCCGGTTCTGTTGAGGAACTTTTTCGACCGATCCACGGCCAAGGGCGATACGGTCACCTACATCGAAACGCTTTCGCCCGATCTGCATCGGATAGGAGAGATTAAAATCCCTTATGGAGGGTCAAACGAACTTACGTTCCAGTATAGTCAAGGAGGGTTTTTGTTTCAGCTCGTTCCTCCGATTTTTTCCGACAACGGAACATCCCTGCTTATCAAAGAGCCGAGAAACGATACGGTGTTCCGCTATGTGGATCAGGCGACACTGGAGCCTCTCTTTCGGGTGGAAATGGGCGACTATTTTCCGGTGGACAAACTTCTCGACGAAAATCAATGGATAGATGGATCGGTCGTTGACGATGTGATGAAAAATCGTCGCAGTAGCCCTTTCGAAAAATACAACCACGGCTGGGTTACCGCAATTTACGAGGGAGAACGCTACCTCGTTGTCGAGATTGGGTCAAACAAGAGGGGGTATTGTATTTTTGACAAAAACGACCTTATTCATGGTTTTTGGGTGAAAGGAGGATTACGGGTCGGCGGAATCGCCTTTACCCCCTGCTATATCCGTGACAATCAGCTGGTCGGATATATGCAGGCTCTCGACATCGTGGACAACGCCGAGCACATCACCGACCCCGACCTGAAAGCCCTCGCCGCCACCCTCACCGAAGATGATAATCCGGTGATTGTTGTTGTAAAACTGAAAAAATAACCCCTTAAACGAACGGATTATGAAAAACACGACCATCGCACTTTTATCCGCCCTTTGCCTGCTGGCGAGTTGCGGCCAAAAAACAGAACAGGGAGCAATTCCTGTATTTGATGTCCAAGCGGCCATAGATAACAAGAAGCCGTTCGACCTATTGGATATTGCCAACAGCCTTGAGTTCATTCCTTTGCAACGCGGTGAAAACAACGAATATTTGGTTGGTAACATCCGTAAAATAGCGGAATCAGCCGACAAATTTTACCTGTCGGACGGAGCAAGTAACCCGATCAAGGTTTTTAGTAAAGAGGGGGTCTATCTCTCTTCGGTCGGATCTATCGGACGCGGTGCGAATCAGATGCCATTTATTTCTGATTTTACGGTCGATTATCGGCGCGATGCGATCTATGCGTATACCTCCTCGGTAGGTGTAATAGCCTATAACACACAAGGAGAGATATTTGCCCAAAACGATTCGATTAAGAGTAGTCCAATCCTTTTTAATGATGGTGAATTGGTGCAATTCAAGGAGGAGGCAGAAAGAGAGCCTAAACCGGAGAGTGAAAAAACGCTTCTCGAAATCTTTTCTCCGGAGCTGAAATTCAAAGGAAGTGTCAAGACCCTTGACAAAGGAGCGACCGAATCGCTCACCTTATCTACATCAGGCGGAACGACCACCTTTTTCCTCCCTTCGGGGGTGCTGTTTGGTGACGGGAGTTCACTTTTTGTCAAGGAGACGTTGAGCGACACGGTGTTCTCCTATCAGCCTAGTGGGGTATTAACGCCTGCATACAGGCTCGACATGGGGCGCTATTTTATCCCGGCCGAGGCATTTGGCCCTGCTCCCGAAATCGTATGGAATGAGGACTATCACTCCATCATTGAACTGTTCCCCGGGCAAAACTATATCCTCATTTATCTGGCGAGTTACGCGGACGGTTCGCGTTCGTCTGACTACCTGATACTCGACAAAAGTGCCCCTGCTGACGGCTTTATGGCAACAGGACGGAATCATCAAAGTGGGTTGTTTTTGGACGGGATTAAGTTCAAACCGATGTATGTCCGAGATAACCGCCTTGTTGGGTTTATAGAATCGATCAACATCGTGGACAACGCCGAGCAGATCACCGACCCCGACCTGAAAGCCCTCGCCGCCACCCTCACCGAGAACGACAACCCGGTGATAGTTGTCATGAAACTGAAAAAATAACCCCTTAAAAAACAGGTTATGAAAAAATTAGCACTCTTTCTTTTGGCGGTCGCGCTCACGGGATGTGGCGCAGGCAACCGGAAGAGCGATGCGGAAGTCGAGACCAAAGCCGTCGAGGAGAGCGATTTCTTTGTTTTCGACCTTGAGGCAGGCATCGAACAGGAGCCGAAGGCAACGACGCTCAACGAATTGATCGACAGCATCTCCTACATTCCGCTCGAAACCCACAGCGATGCCCTGCTGTCTGACAGGTTCTTATCGTTTGCAAAGATGGGGAATGATCTGTTTGTTGTGGACGGATTGCCCAATAAGACCTATCTATATCAGTTTGATTCGCTCGGGCGATTCGTAAAACCGATACTTCGCCCCGGTCGTGGCCCTAATGAGATCGTGATGTTAGGGGGATGGTATGTCCATCCTCGTCTTAAACAACTCAATTTCGTCGACTTGGCGTCCAAAATGATTATCGTACAGACCGACAGCGGAGAAAAGTCGACTGTCGAAATCAGTAGGTCTCAAGACTTCGAATGGGTGCCATTGAACGACAGTACATTTGTTACGTCTCAACGATTAAACTCTCTGCCCATTCCCAATACCTATCTCTACTTTTTCGATCGAGCCGGCCATCTCGTCCATGCCATCGAGCGGAACGATGAGTTGCTGAGCCACAATAGCAATAGGTCGGAACAGGGACAAGCCCCTCCTTACGAAGCGTATGGGTTGTTTTCAGACTACAAAGGCGATGCGATTTTTCAGGACATTTTCAACGATACCCTCTATCGAATAAAAAATTACCGTGAGATCACGCCTCATTTGGTCTTTAAAAGAGGGGCATTGTCTCCCCGTCCCGAGGATAAGCAAAATGCGGAGAGAAAGAAAAAGCAGGTACACTTTGTTGATATAAAAGAGAGTCGTGACTATGTTTTTCTTCGTTATCTCCATGACGATAAACGATCGCTTGAAGTGTGGTCGAAACGCGACGGCAGTTTGATGTTGCGCGGGTCTCATAGTATTCCTTTCATGCTACCCGACGGCACCTTAGCAAAACAATTACACATTTCTTATGTCGAAGAGGATACAATATACGGTGTCCTCGGGGCACTCGATGCCTCCAAATTCCTGCCCGGCATCGCCGAAGATGATAATCCGGTGGTGGTTGTTATGAAATTGAAAAAATAAAGGGAACTTCGAAAAATCCAAAATACTGCGTTACGCTCCCTCTGAAAAATGCTCGAGTACCTTTAGTACACTGCGCTTTTTCTTCGGTCGCAAGCCTTGTCTTTTGAATTTTTGGAAGTCCCCTAAAATTGAATGAAGCCTATGAAAAGCCTTTTTTTGATCCCCCTGTTGTGGGTCACCCTTGCTCTGCCACTGGCGGCGCAACAACAGACCCGCGAGGAGTATATCTTGAAATACAAAGAGTTGGCCACCGAGACCATGGAGCGTTATGGCATTCCGGCCAGCATTGTGATGGCGCAGGCCCTGTTGGAGTCGGGCAACGGCAACAGCCGCTTGGCGCGCGAGGCCAATAATCACTTCGGGATCAAATGCGGCAGTGCGTGGCGCGGGGAGAGCCTTGCCCACGACGACGATGCGCCGGACGAGTGTTTCCGGGTCTATGGGAGCGTGGAGGAGTCGTTTTTGGATCACGGGCGGTTTTTGGACGATTCGCCCCGTTACCAGCGTCTTTTTGACTTGGCCGAAGACGATTACGCCGGGTGGGCCGAGGGGTTGCGCGCTTGTGGCTATGCGACCAACCCCAATTACGGGGCGATGCTCATCAAGATCATCGAGGACAACCGCCTTTACCTGCTCGATCAGGGGGTGAGCGTCGACTATGCCGACATCCGCCCCGAGCAACAGGAAGTTGTTCTTGGGAAAGATTCTGTCGGTGGGATTCCTGTCGATCAATACACGGTGACTATCGACTTGGCTTCGGGGCGGGAACTTCGGTTCAACAACGGCGTGCCGTATGTCGAGGCGCAGGCGGGCGACACCTTTGCCTCCATTGCCCGCGATTTTCGGATGTCGCGCAAACGGTTGCTCAAGCTCAACGACCTGAGCGGCGAGTTCGACCTGCACGGGGGCGATGCCCTCTACGTCGGCAAAAAGCTCAAACGCTCGCCGAACACCCCGCTGAACTATGTCGTGAAGCCGGGCGACACGATGCACAGCATCTCGCAACAATACGCCCTGCGGCTGAAAAACCTGCTGAAGATCAATAAAATGACCCCGGACAGCCCGATCCGCGAGGGGCAACAAATTCGTTTGCGGTAGGAAAATCCAATGAAATAATTACCTTT
Source organism: Rikenellaceae bacterium (assembly GCA_031262465.1). Taxonomy (GTDB): domain Bacteria; phylum Bacteroidota; class Bacteroidia; order Bacteroidales; family Rikenellaceae; genus JAJQAW01. The sequence continues at coordinate 14,041 of JAISHQ010000108.1, read as the reverse complement.
GTAGACGGAGAGTAACCACACAGATTAAAGAATGGAAAGCGAGTTAGCCATGCGGGAGGAAATCCTGCGCACGATCGAACACAAATCGAACCTGCAACAGCAGATTTTCGACCATACGTTTAATGTCCTGACCGAGTTGAAAGAGGTGTTGCAGGAGCTTTCGGCCGAGATCAACGACGAGTTGGAGACGCTCGACAAACGGGTGCGGATCGAGTACCGCGACCGGGGCAAATTCGAGGCGCAATTCCACATCGGGGCCGATATGCTGATCTTCAGTATGCACACCAACGTCTTCGAGTTCAACCGCGAGCACCCGATTTGGCAAAACTCTTACGTTCAGCGCGATAAGGACAACTCCTATTGTGGGATCATCAACATCTATAATTTCCTGACCGACTCGTTCAAATTCAACCGCAACGCCGACGAGGGTTACCTGATCGGGCGCATCTTCGTCAACCGCGAGAACCAATATTTTGTCGAGGGGAAACGCCAAATGACCCTGAAACACAACAATTTCGGAACAGAAGCGATCTCCCGCGCCGCCCTGCAACACATTGTCGAAGTGGCCGTCCAATACTCGCTGGAGTTCGACCTCTTAGTCCCGCCTTACGACACGGTCAAAATCGTCTCGGTCGACCAACTCAACACCAAAATCGAACACTCCAAAATGCAGACCGGCAAACGCTTAGGCTATAAATTCAACTCGGACGACATATAGAATAACTTTTTAGAACACCTCTTTCAGGATGTCGATCGAGCGGACGACGCGGATCGTGTCGGCGTGATAGCCGATAAAGGCGAGCAGGGCGTTTAGGAAGTCGACCCGTTGCCGCCGATTCAGGCCAATTCCCCCTAACTGTTCGATAGGCACCTCCATCAGCCGCCCCAACAGCTCGGCCTCTTCGCGTTGCATCGCGATCCGGTGCCCCGGGGGCAGGGGCACGAACTCGCCCCGCACGATGTCGAAATAATTCCCCGCCGAGTAACTGTTCCCCGGATAAAACCCCAAGAAATAAGACAACTTCACCAAAAACCAGAGGTGGAAATTGGCCACGCCCTCCTCCAAGACATCCAAAGCGTGGACCGTCTGTTCGATGAATGAAAAGAGGTGCGGATTGGCCTCCGACTCGCGCACCAAGCGGTAGAGCGTCTCAGCCATAAACAAAGCAATCGCGCTCTTGCGCGCATCGAACGGGATCGACGACAAAGGGACAGCGGCCACCACGTCCTTCATGCGGTGCATCTCGCCGTGCTTCGGCTCGATTCCCTCATACTCCAGCAAAAACAGGGGCTGAAACAACGCCGCCTTGTTGCCCTTGCTCCGCGCCGAGCGCACGCCCTGAACCAAATAGGTCTGCCGACCGCTCCGATCGGTGTACAGATAAGCCACCACACCCGAATCCCCATACTTCACCGTATGCAGAACCACCCCCCGTGCCTTGTAGCTTCCTTTCATTCCTTTTTTGTTCTTAGAGAACCATCGCGCCTTTTTGAAAAAAGGCGCCCCAAAAACTTTTCTGCTTGTGTTGGCAGGTCGACCATCTCTCCGAGACTTCGTCTTATGCCGGATGCCCCTTTGCCTTCAAGCGAGCTTGGGCAGGGGCATCCGCCACAAGACGCATTCGCCGCAGGCGAATGTGATCGCCCTGAAAACACATTCTATAACAGTGTATTACAATCTTTTATGGATTCAAAATTTCTACGGAAATATACGAAAAATTTGTTCTTCCTAAAAAACAATTTCGTTTTCCTTTTTATCCGAAGACGCAGACAAAACCTTTAGGCCGTTGTATTTTCAGGGAGATCACATTCGCCCCTCGGGCGAATGCGTCTTGTTTTTCATGTCCCGCCCCAAGCTCGCTTGGAGGGCAGGGGGCATGGAAAATAAGACGAAGTTCCTACAAGGGATGATCTCACTGCCAACACAAGCACAAAAGTTTTTGGGGCGCCTTTTTTCAAAAAGGCGCGATGGTTCTCTAAGAACAGTCGGAGGCTGAAACGGTCGCAGTTTCATTCAGAAATTCGACCATTTGAGCGGTGGCCCTTCCCCTGTGGCTGATGGCGTTTTTGGTGGCTGGGTCCATTTCGGCGAAGGTGACGTTGTAGCCTTCCGGTTCAAAGACCGGGTCGTAGCCGAAGCCTCCTATGCCGCTGGCCTGCTGGCGAATGGTTCCGCGAACGATCCCCTCGAAGAGGTATTCTTCTCCATTGAGGATCAGGGCGATCACCGTGCGGAATTGGGCGCGGCGGTTGGGGTGCCCGACCAGATTGGCCAAGAGCAGAGCCATGTTCTTTTCTGAGTCCTGAGGCTCTCCGGCATAGCGCGCCGAGCGTACCCCCGGTTGCCCGCCGAGTGCCTCGACCTCCAGCCCGGTATCGTCGGCAAAACAGCTCTTTCCGGTGCGCTGGTGGATGTAGCGCGCCTTTTGCAGGGCGTTGCCCTCCAGCGTCGGCTCCTCTTCGGGAATCTCTTCGGTGATCCCGCAATCGGCCGGGGTCAACAGCCGAAACCCGGTACCCAAAATCTGCTGAACCTCGTCGAGTTTGTGGCGGTTGTTGGTGGCAAAGATTAACTCCATTAGTTTTGGAATAACTTGATTACATCATTCCCGTTGGAGTAGATCAGCAACAGAACAATCAGCACAACCCCGACCCAGGTGGCGGCCTCCATGAATTGGTCGCTCGGTTTGCGCCGGGCGATCATTTCGTAGAGCACAAAGAGGACGTGCCCACCGTCCAGCCCCGGAATCGGCAGCAGGTTGACGACGGCCAACATGATAGAGATCATCGCGGTCAGGTTCCAGAACCGGAACCAATCCCATTGGCCGGGGAAGATGTTCCCGATGGCGATGATGCCCCCGACTTGCTTATAGGCACCGGTCTCGGGGGTGAAGATCAGTTTGATCTGCTTGAAATAGTTGCTGATTTCGGCTTGGGCGCGCTTGAACCCCTGCGGGATCGCGGCGAAAAAGCCGTAGGTTTTCGTGCTGACCGGAATCAGGTCTCCCCGCAGGATCACCCCGATTGTTCCCCCGTCGGAGACGGCGACTTCGATTGGGATCACCTGCTGAGTGCCTGCCGAGTCGCGGGCGACTTCTAACAGAATGTTTTGCCCGGCGAACTCGCTGATCCGGTTGTTGTTGAGGCTGATAGGAACTCCGTTGGCCGATAGGATGCGGTCGCCCGGCTGAATGCCTGCCTGCTCAGCGCCTTGCCCGGCCTGCAAACTGTCAATCACTAAGGGGAGGTAAGGGGTGATGAATCCGCCGTCGGTCAAGAGCGTGGCGATGTATTGGGAGTGGATCGGCACGCGGACAAGCTGCCCGTCGCGCTCGACCTCCACGGCTTCCACACCGTCCAAGAGCAGGCTCATGACCAAGTCCTGATAGTTCTCGGGCAACTCGCCGTCGACGCTCACGATCTTGTCGCCGTCGCGAAAGCCGATTTCCTCGCCAAACTCGCTGAACTCAAAGCCATAAGCGGCGTTGATGTCGGCTGTGGCGTAATACGAATCGCCCCAGTGCATACTCATCCCGATGTAGATAATGATCGCCAGCACGACGTTCATCAACACCCCGCCGACGAGGATAAAGAGGCGTTGCCATGCCGGTTTTGAGCGAAACTCATAAGGCTTCGGCTCCTGCTTGAGGGTTTCGGTGTCCATCGACTCGTCGATCATGCCGGCGATTTTGCAATAGCCGCCTAAGGGCAACCAGCCGATGCCGTACTCCGTTTCGCCGATCTTGAATTTATAGAGGGAGAACCAGGGGTTGAAAAACAAGTAGAATTTCTCGACCCGGCACTTAAACAGTTTGGCAAAAAGAAAGTGGCCGAACTCGTGGATGAGCACCAATAGGGAGAGGGCGGCGACAAATTGTAGAATTTTAATCAGGATTTCCATATCATTTGATTTTTTTAATCTCTTCAGCGGCGATCAACCGGGCTTCGGTGTCGCTCATTTTGTAATCGTCCAAAGTGGCACTGTCGACCATTTGGGCGCGATCCATCGTGCGTTCTAACACGGCGGTCATGTCGAGGAAGCCGATTTTACGCTCCAAAAAGGCATGGACAGCCACCTCGTTGGCCGCGTTCAAGACACACGGCGCGTTGCCTCCCCGGCGCAAGGCTTGATAGGCCAGCCCGAGGTTGCGGTACCGCGCCGGTTCGACCTCGAAAAAGTTGAACACGCCGCCGCCCCCCTCTTTGGCAAAGTGATAGCGATCGCCCGACAGGGGCAACCTCTCGGGGAAGGTCAGCGCATATTGGATCGGGATTTTCATGTCGGGCAGTCCCAATTGAGCCTTGATCGCCCCGTCGGCAAATTGCACCATCGAATGGATGACCGATTGGGGGTGGATCACCACCTCGATCCGTTTGGGGTCGATCCTAAAAAGCCATTTGGCCTCGATCACCTCGAAACCTTTGTTAATCATGGTGGCCGAGTCGATCGTGATCTTGGCTCCCATTGACCAATTGGGGTGACGCAGCGCGTCTTCGACCGTCACATCTTTTAGCTTCCGCAGGGGAGTATGCAGAAAAGGGCCACCGGAGGCGGTCAGGATAATCTTTTCGATCTCGCTCTGTTCGCCGACCAAACATTGAAAAATGGCCGAATGCTCCGAGTCGATCGGCAGGATAGGAACTTGATACTCATCGGCTAAACGCATGACCAGATCGCCCGCCACGACCAGCGACTCCTTGTTGGCCAGCGCCACCTTTTTGCGGCTCTTGATGGCCGCTATGGTCGGGAACAGCCCGCAGTATCCGACCAGTGCCGAGATGACCACGTCGACGTTGTCGCCCTGCACCACCTGCTCCAGCGCGGCACTCCCGGCGTAAACTTTGATCGGCAGGCGAGCCAGAGCCGATTGAACCTTGGGATAGTGCGACTCGTTGGCGATCACCACGCTGTCGGGAGAAAATTCAAACGCCTGATTGACCAATAGTTGCCAGTTGTTCCCGGCGGTCAGTACTTCGACTTCGAAGCGATCCTTGTGTTCCCGGATGACTTCCAGCGCCTGTTTACCGATGGATCCGGTCGAACCGAGGATGGCGATGCGTTGTTTCGACATTATACGTTAAGAGAGAACAATTCGGTTAAAAAATCAAGTAATTTTCCGGATCGACGGGCGTTCCGTTGATCCAGAGTTGCACTTCGGAGTATCCCGCGTCGGCCTGACCGGTGGTCGAAGTGCCGGTAAAGCCCACCACCTCGCCCGAATATACCCGGTCGCCCGTCTGTTTGGTCAACTGCGCGTTGTAGAGGTAGGCCGAAATGATGTTGCCCGGATGCAGGATGTAGATCACCTCGCCTTTGTCTGGAGTCCACGAGGCGTTGAAGACCACGCCCTCCATGAGCGCCATCACCGGCTGGTTTTCCGCCACAGCGATCTGCGTGCCGAAACGACCCACGCGGGGGTCGAATTTGGCCGTCACCACCCCTTTGACCGGCGGGTACATCTCCGGGTAATCGGCTCCGCCGCCCGAGGCCGTGGGTCGCAGGGCGTAAGGCCCGTCGCCCTCGATCTGTGCCCGCAGGATCGAGTCCTCGGCAATCCGGGAAATTTCCCCGGCGGCCGCGACGACCGAATCGGGTCGGGGGCTTTCGACGACGGCAGTCGGTTGACCGTCCATGATTCGCTTCAGGTTGAGGTAATAATTATTCCACAGCGTCAGTTCGTGCTCCAGCGAATCGAGCTTCATGTTGTACTCAATGAGCATCGTGCGCGTCTTGGCACCGGGATAGCCCGGCACCATGTCGAGCGCCGGAGTAAAGGCGATGATCGTGATAACCGCCACGAAGAGCACCACCAACAGAGCGACCAACGCCGTCACGAGGTTCAACGGCGAGAGAAAAATGTACCATTTCTCCTGCCCGGTGTGCGGGTCGTGTGCGCTGATCCGGTTTTTTGTCCGGAAACGGCGAAAAATAGAGGCGTTAAACAGTTTCATCGGCGGTGTTAATCTGTTAGGGTCTGTTTAAAACAGACCCTACAAATGTAGGTAAATTTTATCAAGAAAACACAATTCTGTAAAAACCTACCACCCCGCCCTGTCGGGCACCCCTCCTTCCAGAAGGAGGGGATTTTTTCAGTAAAAATTTCTTAAGAGAAATTCTCCTCCTTCCTCGAACTATCTCACCGACCGAAGCAGGCAAGTCGCCCGCAGGGCGGTGCCGAAAAGCGGAGGGAGGTAACGAGGAGTACCCGAGCCTCTGGGGCGAGGGGGAGGTGGTAGTTTTTTATTGCACCATAAAATTTAAATGCGTTGAACGTGTCTCTCTAACGCGCCGGGCAACGGATTATTTTGTTATTTTTGTCCTTTAAATAACCCTAAATAAACCCGGGAGTTTCTATAAGCTCCGATAATAACCCGCTTAAGCAATATGAAAACAACACCAACACTATTAGTCCTCGCCGCCGGCATGGGGTCGCGGTACGGCTCCCTGAAACAGATGGACGGCATAGGCCCTAACAACGAAGCCATTATCGACTATTCGATCTACGACGCGATCCGCGCCGGATTCGGCAAGGTGGTCTTCGTCATCCGCCACAGCTTTGAAAAGGAGTTTCGCGAGGTCTTCTCCGCCGAACGTTTCAAGGGGCGGATTGCTGTCGAATTTGTCTTTCAGGAGTTAGACTCCCTGCCCGAGGGCTTCTCGGTGCCTGCCGGGCGTGAAAAACCGTGGGGTACCAACCACGCGGTGATGATGGGCGCGCAGGCGATCCCCAGCGAGCCGTTTGCGGTGATTAACGCCGACGATTTTTACGGTGCGGAGGCTTACGCCGGGATCGCGAGCTACCTCGGCGAAATGGCCGGTGGCCAAAATCGCTATTGCATGATGGGTTACAAGGTCGGCAACACCCTCTCCGAACACGGGTCGGTCTCGCGCGGGGTATGCGAAACCGATGCCCAGGGCAACTTGATCGACATGGTCGAGCGGACTAAAATTTTTCAGGAGGGCGATCGCATCTTCTACCGCGACGAGACGGGCGATCACGACCTGTCCCCCGAGACCTTAGTTTCGATGAATATGTTCGGCTTTACGCCCGATTATTTCCGCTATTCCGCCGACTATTTCCCCCAATTTCTGAAAGAAAATGCGGCGAATCTCAAGGCCGAGTTTTTCATCCCGATGATGGTCAACCGGCTCATTCAGTCGGGCACAGCGACCATGAAGGTGCTCTCGTCCGATGCCCGTTGGTTCGGTGTCACCTACAAGGAGGACAAACCGGCGGTCGTGGCCAAGATCAATGCGCTGATCCAATCCGGAAAGTATCCGGCTAACCTATGGGAGTAAAAAATAAACTTAAAACATATTAGAAATGGACATTGAACAACAAGTTTGGGGATTTACGCCCGAGGGCGAAGCGGTGATCCTCTACACGATGACCAACGCCTCGGGGGCGTATGTCAAACTGACCAATTTAGGGGCGACGATCGTCGCCGTCGGGGTGCCCGACCGCGCGGGGAAGATCGCCGATGTGGCCCTCGGCTACAACAATTTCACCGATTACGCTTTCGACGGCAACTACTTCGGCAAGACCGTGGGTCGATTTGCCAACCGGATCGCTGAGGGTCGCTTTACGCTCGACGGCAAAACCTACCGCGTGGCTGTCAACAACGGGCGCAACCACCTGCACGGCGGGATCAAGAATTTCGGCGAGGTGATTTGGGAGGGCCGCGTGGAGAAAAACCGCGTGGTCTTCGGTTACGTCAGCCCCGACGGCGACGAGGGGTACCCCGCAAACCTCGGTGTTGAGGTGATTTACGATTGGAGCAACGACTGCGAGTTAGAGATCACCTACCTGGCCAAAAGCGACGCGCCGACGCTGGTCAACCTGACCAACCACGTCTATTTCAACCTGAGCGGGGAGGGGAGCGGCGACATCCTATCGCAAGTGTTGCAGATGAACGCCTCGCGTTACCTGCCCACCGACGACGGTTCGATCCCCCTCGGCGAGCCTGCCCCGGTGGCCGGTACCCCGATGGATTTCACCTCGCCCAAGCCGATTGGCCGCGACATCGACAGCACCGATTTTGAGCAGATCCGCTTCGGCAGCGGTTACGACCACTTTTGGGTGATCGACGGCTGGGAGCCGGGGAAATTGGTCCAGGCGGCTCGGGTTAGCGATCCGGCCAGCGGACGGCGGTTAGAGGTGCTGACCACCCAGCCCGGTTTTATGTTCTATTCGGGCAACCACTTGGGTGGATCGGGTCACACCAAGAGCGGCGTGCCGGTCGCGCCACGGAGCGGCTACGCCATTGAGTGCCAATACTATCCCGATTCGCCGAACCGGCCTGAATACCCCTCGGTGGTGCTCAATCCCGACGACACCTACGAACAACACATTCTATTCCGCTTCGGGGTGAGCGAATAATGGGAACTCCTAAAAATCCAAAATACTGCGTTACGCTCCCTTGCCAAAATGCTCGAGTACCTTTAGTACACTGCGCTTTTGCCTCGGTCGCAAGCCTTGTCTTTTGAATTTTTAGAAGTCCCCATAAGTATAAAGTATATCTATGAAAAAGTCGTTGATCGGGCTTCTATGCGGATTGTTTTGCTTGGTTTCGTGTCACCGCACAGAAACGGGCGATCTGATTACCCTGCGGCCCGATCCGGCTTCGGGGAAAGATTATCGGTTGGAGGAATTGGCCGATAGCGTCGAAGTAATCCTGCTGGACGGAGATGTGTTGATCGGCGAAATAGACGTGATAAAAAGTTATCCGAACCTGTTGGTGTTTTTGGAGGGGCAATCCGGCCGGTTGCATCTTTTCGATCCCCAAGGGCACCACATCAACACCTTAGACCGATTGGGTCGGGGGCCGCAGGAGTACATCGACATAGCCACTTTTGCCTGTCATCCGTCCGGAGAGTATTTGGTTATTTACTCGCGTGGCACTCAGGCGTTTATGCAGTATTCTATCCCGGATTTACGGTACGAAAAGAGCTGGCCGGCAGAACGTTATTACAACGCCATTGAATTTGTGGACAGCGATCACCTGTTCCGCACCCGTGAATACGATTACGACAAGGAGGGCGGTTTAGAACTCTACAACCTGAAAGATCAGAGTGTGAGGGAGTTGGCGATAAAAACAAACTATCTTCCGTTGGAGCTTGGGGTCGACCAAATGCTATCGAATATCGGCAAAACCCCGTTGTGGTTCACCTGTCCGGGATACGTCAATACCGTCTATTCCCTTACGCTCGATGCCTTTGATCCGATCTACCGCATTGATTTCGGAAGCCTCTCTCTTCCCAAACGCCTTTGGAATATCGGCATCGATTCGGATTCCGATGCCGCCGGAACCCAGATGGAGGAAGCGCGCCACGCTGTGATGCCCCAATATTTCACGGCGGCCGATTCCGTTTATTCGTTTTGGTATATTGTCTCTCAGTCCGGGCCGCCTTTGCAACTGTATCTGTTTGATCGGGAGAGTGGAAACGACCGCAATGTCAGGCAGATAAAGATCGAGGGATACGATAGCCGGATTATCCCGGTGGGCACCCGAGACGGATATTATCTTTCTCTGTTGTACCAATCCTTGCTTTCCAATCCGACCCTCTCCCCGGTCGGAAATCGGGTCAATCAGGCGTTCTCTGCCGACAGCCTGCCCGATAAAACGGCTTTGTTGATGTTTCGACCGAATAATATACCTTAATTCGATGAGGGGGATAATTTTATTTAGCCTTTTGTTGGCAGGGATTGCTTGGGGCGGCTATGGACAATCGTCCGGCAACGTGATTTCGGGCAAGGTGGTCTACGGGGACGACCAAAGCCCTGTCCCTTATGCCATTCTCACCGCGCCCGACGGCTCTCGGGGGGTGTCGTGCGATTCGCTGGGTCATTTTCAATTTGTGCTCTCCGGCACAGGCAATAACGAACAACTGCTTGTGTCGGGATTCGGAGCGGTTCGTACCCTCGTCAGCCTGAACCCCTCGGCGGATCAACCCCTGACGATAGCCTTGGAGCGACAAGCCTTTATCCTTCCGGAAGTGGTGGTTCAGGGGTCGAGACAGGGAGCGACAAGCCTCATTGGCGATACAACTCGTATAAACACAAGCAGTTATCAGTTTAAGTTTAAAAGGGGAGTGGAACTTGGCGTTTTGGTGAAAAACAAGCGACGGATTACGTTGGATGCGCTCTATATCCACATCAAAGATACGCCGCAGAGCCATGCTCCCATGGCCGTCCGCATCAAAAAAGGGCCATCCATGCGCCCCAACCGGCTTTACGATTCGAACGAGTTTACCGATATACTGCCCGAGTTGCTGATTTGTCACGCCGAACGTCCGGGGATGCTAAAGATCGACCTGAGCGGTTATAACATTCAAATCGGATCGGATTTTCTGATCCTGCTTTCGCCCGCCTCCTCGAATCCCGAATTTGACTACACGGTCGAAGAGCCTATCGTGCAAATTATGCCCAATGGCCGAGTTGTTTGGTCGCCGTTAAGGGAACCTGTCGGTTATTATGGTGCTGTTTTGAATGAATATCCTGCCATCCGAAAGGATATTTTTTGGCTCACGGGAGAGGGTGGACAGTACGCATACATCGACGTGCCGAGGATGGAGACAAGCCCTCCGATGATTGCTGTCGGATACCGGAAAAAATAAAGTTTGCACCCATGACTGCGGCGGAATTTGAGAGTACATTAACCGATCGGTACGAGGTGGGGCGCGCCGCCGGGTGGGGCGAGCTGATCCTGCGGCACGAGCTGTTCGAGGCGGCGATGGACATCGCCCTGCAACCCGCCTCGCACAGCTCGTACCCCTTTCGGGCTTCTTACGCGCTGGAGCGCGCTTTTTTGAAGGCACCGCAACGTTTTGTGCCCTATTACGATCGTTTTGTCCGCGATTTTTTGGCCGTCACCCACCACAGCGTCTTTCGCCATTACGGCAAGATCATGGCTACTTTGCTGAAAAAGCGGCAGTTGAGGCTCACGGATGACGAGGCGCACCGCGTGGCCGAGACCGCGCTTTGGCGTTTGGTCGACGAATCGGTGGCCGTCGGTGCGCGGGTTTGGTCGCTCGACATCCTCTACCACCTGCGCCAGCGTCTACCGTGGATCGACAGCGAATTGCCCGCCGTAATCGACACGCTGAAACGCAACCCGTCGCCCGCCACCATCAGCCGCCTGCGCCGCTACGGTTGGATGAAACGGGGCAAGCCCCAAAGATGAACTTCGGGGCTTGCCCCAATTATAAATTATGAATTATGAATTATTGGTCTTTGCTCGGACTTATCTTGCTTATCTTACTTATCTTGCTCATTTTGAACGGCGAATCCCCAATTCATAATTTTAGGCAGAGGAAGTTACAACGATCTTATTCCTTGTCTTCCAAGTCTTTTTTGATTTTGTATTTTCCGGTAATAAAAAGCCCGACGACAGAGACCAATGCCAATACAATCGTAATAACTGCTGTCCATTCGGCTCCGGCAGAGACACAATAGCCCGCAAACAAGAGCATTAAAATACAAATGGAGAAGGCAAAAACCTGTCCTCTTCCGCTTTGCTTGACTTGTTTTGGGATCACCACTTTTTCAAGGGCAATCCGATGCCGTTGTTGCTCTTCAGTCATTGCAATGATCCGCTCAGCCGCGCCGGGGAGTACTTTTTCGTAATCGGCCATCATCCTCGGTGAAGGCATTGGCCCGCTGAAAGATTCGTGATACATACTCAGAATCTCGACCGCTTTTGTTTTGCTGTCGAGGGTCTTGTCTTCAACAATTTCTACTGCGGCTTTTTCGACCAACTTTTCTACGGCATCTTCCGGAATTTCACATCCGTTCACTCCTGATTCTTTGGTGATGTCAGTCATTTTTTCAATCGCTTTTTATGGGCTGAATCGAATTGTTTAAACGCTTCGCAGAAATCATTGGCAACAACGCCCCAGTCTGAACGTAAAGCCCTTGCATCGGCTTCTGCGTCAGTCGAAGAACCGTTAAACCGGTAATAATTTCCCCCCAAGGCGAGAATACTTCCCGCTCCGATGAGGAAACTTGACTTCGGAAACAAAAAGTCTGTACGATAAGAGCGAATCCTTTTCATGATATATCCCCCTTTTTTGGGTAAAAACGACAAAAATTGTGCAAAAATTGACAAAAATCAGTGAGCAAAGATATGGATAAATTAGCACATATCCATTCTCCTGCGTTTTCGCCAAAAATTAACCAACACCGTTTACCTATACGACTCCTGATAGATTTTCAGGACATCGTCGTTGGTTAGGGCGACCGGGTCGAGGCCGAAGAGGCCGCCCATCGCATAGCGGGCGTTTTCGACCAATTTCGGCAGGTCGGCCTCGGTGATGCCATAGTCCGACATTTTCAGCGTGTCGACCCCGCAGGCCATTTGCAGGGCTCTCAGCGCATCGACAAAGGCTTCGGCCGCCGCTTCGGTGCTCATGCCGCTGGTGTCGACCCCCATCGCGGCGGCCATGTTGGCCACCCGTTGCGGAGCGGTTTTGGCGAAATGGGCATAATAGGCCGCCGAGATCATAATCAACCCCGCGCCGTGGGGCAGTTCGGGGAAATAGGCACTCATGGCGTGTTCCATCGAGTGCTCGGAGATGCAGCTGGAGGTCGTTTCGACCATGCCCGAGAGCGTGTTGGCCAAAGCCACCTGTGTCCGTGCCTCCAAATTTTCGCCCTCGCGAACAGCCGTGGGCAGGTATTGGCTAATCAGGCTGATCGACTTCAGGGCAAACAGGTCGCTGATCGGTGTGGCAATCTGAGCGAGGTACCCCTCGGTCGAGTGGAACAGCGCATCAAACCCCTGATAGGCCGTCAGTCGTGCCGGTACGGTGAGCATCAGCTCCGGGTCGACGATCGAGATGGTCGGAAAGGTGTCGTCGGTGCCAAAACCGATCTTTTCGTTGCGCTCCTCGTGGGTGATAACCGTCCACGGATCGGCCTCGGTGCCCGTTCCGGCGGTGGTGGTGATGGCGATGATCGGCAGAGCCGGGTTGGGGATCGGTTTGCCCAAGCCGCTTCCGGCGGGGATATAATCCCAATAATCGCCCGGGTTGTTGGCCATGATGGCGATGCTTTTCGACGAGTCGATGGGGCTTCCACCGCCCAGACCGATCACAAAATCGCACCCCTCGGCGCGACACAGGGCGGCCGCCTCCATGACGTGTGCCCGGATCGGGTTGGGGAGCACCTTGTCAAAAACCACCGATTCGGTTCCGTTCTTCGCCAGCAGGGCGATGACCCGGTCGAGATAGCCGTATTTTTTGACCGATGTTCCGCCGGTGGTCACGATCAGCGCTTTTTTGCCCGGCAGGGGCATGGTGCCCAATTTGTTCAACATTCCCGCTCCAAACAGGATGCGGGAGGGGATGTAATAGGTGAAAGAGTTCATTCCGATTTTATTTTACGTTAGTCTATTTTACGCGCAATCGTCGCCCTAACCGCAGGGTGGTGGTTCGGGTGATGTTGTTCAGGCGGCAGATTTGGTCGATCGTCACGCCGTATTTCGGGGCGATGCTTCCCAACATATCGCCGCTCTTGACCGTATGATAAACGGCGGCGGCGGCTTCGCGGCGGGCTTGCTCTTCGGCCTGTTCGCGGGCGACGGCCAACGCCAAGAGCTGTTGCGAGGCGGTCGTATCGCCCATTTCGGCCAACAGGCGCAGGTTGTCATCGCTTTCGGGCAAGTCCCAGCCGTCGTCCTCCTCCTCGATCAGCAGTTCCGAGGCGCGGGAGTTGATGTTGAAAAAGCTCTTTTCCAGCGCGAACAACTCGGTTTTCAGCTCTCCGGTGGGGAAATCGAACAAAAATTCGGGGTCGAACGTCTGGTCGTAATAGCGCACCTCATAGTGGAGGTGTGGCCCCGTACTGCGCCCCGTACTGCCGCCGTATCCGATCACCTGACCGGCTTTAACGTACTCATTCTCTTGCACATTGCTTTTGGTCAGGTGGGCGTACCAAGTCTCCAGCCCGTTTTTGTGGCGCACGATGACCAGATTGCCGAATCCGCCGGTGTTGTATTTCGAATAGCGAACTTTCCCCTCAAAAGTGGCGTAGATCGGGTC
>JAISHQ010000073.1 GCA_031262465.1 Rikenellaceae bacterium | reverse complement strand
GCTATGCTGATTCTTTAATCTTCTTTCTTTTATCCTAAAAGAAAGAAGCAAAGAAAAGTTTTCGGCCGGGGTTTCGGAATACTTTTGTCTTCGCTTTTGTCTCGCGGCCGAACGAAATTACAGTTTCGTTCGACTCACCGCGGCCAAAACCGGCCAAAAGCATCCCTTTCACCCCACTGCCGAGGTCGGTTCTACGAACCGATTGAGAATTTCCATTCGAGCGAAGCCCGAACCCATTAAATCCATGAAAGAGGGTTTTTTAGAAAAGATCGAATTTTTTTCGTACCTTTATCCCGTCGTTTTCCTTTTTTTTATCCGGGAAGCGATGAAATAACCCCCAAAAAATGAGTAAGAAAAGGATATTGTACGTTTGTCAGGAGATCATGCCCTATCTCCCGGAGACCCCCATGTCGAGTATTTCGCGGAATTTGCCGCAGGCCATTCAGGAGCGGGGATTCGAGATTCGGACGTTTATGCCCCGATACGGGAGTGTCAACGAGCGGCGCAACCAATTGCACGAGGTGATTCGCCTGTCGGGCATGAACCTTATCATCGACGACAACGACCACCAGCTCATTATCAAGGTGGCTTCGATCCCGACGGCGCGTGTTCAAATTTATTTTATCGACAACGAAGAATATTTTCAGCGCAAATGCGTTCTTCAGGATGAGGCGGGCCATTATTACCCGGACAACGACGAACGGGCGATCTTTTTTGCGCGCGGGGTGATCGAAACGGTGAAAAAATTGCGTTGGTCGCCGGGCATTGTCCACGTACAGGGTTGGTTTGCCGGGTTTATCGCCATGTACCTCAAGGGTATTTTTGCCGAAGACCCCCTGTTTGCCGGGGTAAAGATTGTGGTCTCCCTCTACCCCGACGATTTTACCGGGACGCTGGATATCAACGTGGCCGAGAAGTTGAAAACCGAAGGGGCGCGGAGCGACACCTTGCCGTTTTTGGCCGACCCGACTTATGAAAATGTGATGAAATTCATCGGAGCATACGCCGACGGCGTGGTTTATGCCCAGCCGGGGATCGACGAGGCGGTGAAAAAATATTATGACGGATTAAAAATACCCGTGCTGGAGATGACCCAAACGGAGAATTACGCGGACAGTTATGCCGAATTTTATGAGAAAATCTTGTCCTAATCGCCTCCGGGTGGCTTCGATCGCCCTTCTGTTCGGGGCGTTATTCCTCTTGGGGGGGATGTTCTCCTGCATGGAGGTCGACAACACGTTCGGGAGCGAGTACATTCCCGGCGATCATTATATGAAAATTGAACGGGACTCTTCGTTCCAAATCAAGACCTATAACGTCTCCGCTCCCGATTCGGTAATCGCCAGCACCCTCTCGTTGAACCTGTTGGGTGGCTATAAAAACGAGAAGACGGGCGTTTCGATCGACGCGGGGATTGTTTTTCAGTTGGAAAAGCCGCTCGCCTTTCACCAAAACGACTCGCTCTATGGCTCACACCCGGTGATCGACTCGGTGAAACTGCAGATGTATGTGGCCGATATGATGGGGCCGCAGGATGTGGAGCAGACTTTCGACCTGTACGAGCTGAACGAACGCATCTATTTGGATTCGACCTATTATTTCGATTACGACCCGACCCCCTATATGCCCGCCGAGCCGTTGGCCTCGGTGGTTCTCAAGGGGAAGCAGAGCATCGACTTCCGGATCGAAGACCCTGATTTTCTGCGCCGTCTGGCCGACACGACCGGGTACAGTGCCGACTCGTTGTTCAAAAAACGGTTCAAGTCGTTCTACCTGAAGCCCCGCACAGCGCACGCCGATGCGGCCATGTATCAGGTCAATTTGTCGTACAGTTCCCAATTGTTGAGCTATTACCACAACGACGAATTTCCCGATACCGCCCTGCGGGCGACGTACAGCATGGCTCCCTTTATGATCGAGGATTCGTACAACACCCCCTATAATCAGACCATTAACATCGTCGACCGGGACTATTCGGGCGTTTTGCCGGGGATTCGGTTGGACGAAGCAACGACTGTCTCCCGGACGTTTGTCGAAAGCTATGGCGGCATCCAAACCAAGTTGGAATTTTCCAAAGAATCGGTCGCCGCGCTGAAGGAGAAAGCGCGCGAGGCCGGTTATAAGGATGTGGCCATCAACAAGGCACTTTTACAGGTCTATTACCCGGCGCGGGATCAGCAGAGCCGCGATGAGTTGCCCAGCCGATTGGGGATGTATTACAATTTCGCCAAGCGGACGGGTACGGCGGACTACAACTGGCAGGCCGAATACCAAACTCTGCTCAGCGGAAGCACAGCCGCGTTGCTTTACGACGGATGGATCAAACCCTCGCGATACCTCTACCAAATGGACATTACTTATTACGTTCAGCGGTTGATGCAGGAGGGGTTCGACAAATTCGAGGTCTATTTGGGGCCGAGTTACGAAACACCGGTCGTGGGTTCGGCCAACAACTGGTCGAATATGTACACCGCCGAGTTGGCCGGATACGGCTCCGACACACCGCTGTTGTTGGTGCTGACTTATACCTTGATAAAATAGAAACAAATAAGATGAAGGGAACTTCGAAAAATCCAAAATACTGCGTTACGCTCCCTCAGAAAAATGCTCGAGTACCTTTAGTACACTGCGCTTTTTCCTCGGTCGCAAGCCTTGTCTTTTGAATTTTTGGAAGTTCCCTGAAGCTGTCAAGTCAAAGACAGCTTCCTACTTTTATAGCGAGTTTGATATGCAGGAAAATTTGGTGATTGTCGAATCGCCCGCCAAAGCGAAAACGATAGAGAAATTTTTAGGAAAGGATTATTTGGTCAAGTCGAGTTTCGGACACATCCGCGACTTGGTCAAAAAGGGGTTGGGGATCGACGTTGAAAATGAATTTCAGCCCAATTACGTCATTTCAGAGGACAAGGAGGCTGTGGTTCGCGAGTTGAAAAAGCTCGCCGGGCAGGCCAAAACCATCTGGTTGGCTTCCGATGAAGACCGCGAGGGAGAGGCCATCGCTTGGCACCTGTATCAGGTGCTCGGCCTGACCGACGATAAGACCCAGCGGATCGTCTTCCACGAGATCACCAAAAACGCCATCCTCAACGCCGTAGAACATCCGCGAACGATCGACATGAATTTGGTCAACGCCCAGCAGGCGCGCCGGGTGCTCGACCGCTTGGTGGGCTTTGAGCTTTCGCCGGTGCTCTGGCGCAAGGTGAAACCCTCGCTCTCGGCGGGTCGGGTGCAGTCGGTCGCTGTGCGCCTGATTGTGGAGCGCGAAAAAGAGATCATCGGCTTTACGCCCAAAGAATATTTCCGGGTTACGGCTCAGTTTGCCAACGCCGAGGCGGTCGCCTTCGGTGCCGAACTCAACAAACGGCTGGATACCGCCGCCCAGGCGCGGAAACTGTTAGAAACCTGCGCTGGGTCTACCTTTACCGTGCACCGGGTCGAGAAAAAACCGGCCAAACGGTCGCCCGCGCCGCCCTTTACCACCTCGACCCTCCAACAGGAGGCGAGCCGTAAATTGGGATTTTCCGTCAGCCAGACCATGTCGGTGGCTCAACGCTTGTACGAGGCCGGGCGGATCACCTATATGCGTACCGACTCGCAAAACCTCTCCAAAGAGGCTATGGGGGCGATCGGCAACGAGATTCAGAGCCGTTTCGGCGCGAAATACCACAAGCCCCGCGTCTATAAAACCAAAGCCAAAGGGGCGCAGGAAGCGCACGAAGCCATTCGCCCCTCCTACATCAACCAACAGACCATCGAGGGAACGGCGCAGGAAAAACGGCTCTACGACCTGATTTGGAAACGGGCGGTGGCCTCCCAAATGGCCGATGCCGAGATCGACCGCACGTTGGCCGAGATCGGGATCGACGCCGACAACACCTATCATTTCAACGCATCGGGCGAGGTGGTCACCTTCGACGGCTTCCTGAAGCTCTATGTCGAATCGACCGACGACGACCCCGCCGAAGGTGCCGAAGGCATTCTTCCGGCCTTGCGAGCCGAGGAAAAAGTGACGGCCAACGAAATTGCCGCCGCGCAGAAATTTACCTCGCCCGCCGCCCGGTACAGCGAGGCCTCGCTGGTCAAACGCTTAGAGGAGTTGGGCATCGGCCGCCCGTCGACCTATGCGCCGACCATTTCGACCATCATCAGCCGAGGGTACGTCCTGCGCGAAAGCCGAGACGGTCAGCGGCGCGACACGCTGACTCTCAAGCTCTCCAAAGGGAAAATTACGGAAAAAATCAAGTCCGAGAACTTCGGCAGTGAAAAAAATAAGCTCTTTCCGACCGACATCGGGATCGTCGTGACGGACTATTTGGAGGGGCAATTCCCCGCCATTTTGGATTACAACTTCACGGCGGACGTGGAAAAGGAGTTCGACGAAATCGCGGACGGCGATTTGCAGTGGACGAAGATGATCGCCAAATTTTACGGCGACTTCCACCCCACCGTCGAGACCGCCTTGCAGGCCGATCACGCCAACAGCACCCAACAGTTGGGCAACGACCCGGCGACCGGATTGCCGGTCTATGCCAAAATAGGCCGCTTTGGTCCTTACGTACAATTGGGTGAGAATGAAGACGTTGCCGGTAAAAAACCGAAATATGCCAACTTGTCCGCCGGGCAGTTGATCGCGACCCTCACCTTAGAGGAGGCTCTCGAACTCTTTAAATTGCCCCGCACGTTGGGCGAATACGAGGGGAAAGAGGTGCTGATCGGCGTGGGTCGTTTTGGCCCTTATGTGCGGCACAACAGCAAATTCGTCTCGCTGAAAAAGACGGACGACCCCTACACCATCACGCTCGAACGGGCCGTGGAATTGATCGAAGAGAAACGGAAACAAGAGAGCGAACGAGTGATCAAAACCTTTGCCGAAGATCCCGAATTGCAGGTGCTCAACGGTCGCTGGGGGCCTTACTTGGCCAAAGCGAAGACCAATTACAAACTGCCCAAAGGCACTGATGCTCCAACCTTAACCTACGAGCAGGCCCAAGAAATTATGGCCGCTCAGGCCGACAAACCGGCAAAAACCACCGCCGCCCGCCGCCCGAGCCGAAAAAAATAACAAAAAAAACTATCTCTATAATATAAATGTGCATTATACCTATAATATATAAAAATATTGATTACATTTGCGAAAAACACAAATAAATGTAATCCTATGGCTCAAAAATTATCGTTCGACAAGTTGCCGGAAGCGGTGGCGCAGGTGCTGGAAATCCTCACCCGTGGGGGGTCGGAATATGCCGCTTTGCCCGAACTCATTCAGCGGGTGACGCTTCTCGAAAAAAAGATCGACTACCTACAACGCACCGTCTCGCCCGACAAACCGGTGATGGAGATGAAAGAGGTGTGCCGCGTGTTGAAGCTCCGCCCGAAAGCGGTCAACGAATTGGCTCTCTCCGGCGCGTTACCCACTCGGGAACAGGGCAATAAAACCGTCTTCTACGAAGAGGGTGTGGTGAAATACTACATGAAACAAGGCCCGTGGAAAGAGGCTGTAGCCAAACCGGCGGCAGAAAAACCGGCATCGGAAGAGGGCGAATCTGCCGGGTTCGCGTCGTCGGAAGCCGAAGGAGAAGGCGAACAACGCATTGGCATTCAGGCCGCCAGCGAGATACTCGACCGCTCGACAGCCGCCATCTATCAGCTGATTCGGAACAACAGCGTCCCCTATCACAAAGAGGGTCGCAAAATCTATTTCCTGCGGGACGAATTGCGCGCTTATAGCCAAACCCACCGCCCCCGCAAACGGCGCGAAAAATAATCGTTTAGTCTGTCGAAAGATCTTCGTACTTTCTTGAAAGAAAGTACCAAAGAACTTTTTTGGAAACTTCGTTTCCTGCTATCTTCTTTCATGAAATAATACAGGGGCTACCAGCTGTTTTTCAGCGTAGCCCCTGTATTATTTCATGAATAAAGGAAGTCAAGAGATACGCAGTATCTCCGAAAAGTTTTCTGGTTCTCTTTTTCAAAAGAGAACAAAATCTTTTTGACGGAATAAAACGATCATTTTTCTTAGAACGGCAGGTCGTCGGGGTCGTCGATAGGCTGGACGGCGGGTGTTGCCGGATTTTGAGACGGAACGGAGGGAGGCGGGACAGCTTGGGCTGAGCCGGAGGAATAGCCCGGTGAGGTGGTTGCGCCCCCGCCGTAATGATCTGTCGCCGGGCCACTGTCCGTGCGCCGCCCCAACATATTCATCACGTCGGCCATGATCTCTATGTAGTACCGTTTGGTATGGGTGGCGGGGTCTTCCCATTCGCGGGAGCGGATTTTTCCCTCAATATAAACCTGCGACCCTTTGTGGATGTATTTATCGGCCACATCGGCCAGCCTACCCCAGAGAGCCACGCTGTGCCACTCGGTGTGGTCGCGGCGTTCCTGGGTCTCCCGGTTAAAGATGCGTTCGGTGGTGGCCACCCGGATGCGTGCCACTTTGGTGCCGTTCTCCAGCGTGCGAACCTCGGGGTCGGCTCCCACATTCCCAATCAAAATCACTTTATTTACCATGATCTTCAGTTTTTAACAACGGACAAGATAAGCATTTTTCTTTAAAACTCAGGTTATAAAACTTCTTTAAAAAATCCGTATCTTGCAGGCCTATTCTTATTCCATAGCATCATGCGTATAGAGATCATGGATACCACCCTGCGCGACGGGGAACAGACTTCCGGGGTGTCGTTTGCGGTGGAGGAAAAACTGAGCATCGC
>JAISHQ010000069.1 GCA_031262465.1 Rikenellaceae bacterium | reverse complement strand
GAACGCCGCTCGGCGCGCCGCTTCGACGGGGTGATGATGGCCATCATCTCCTCGGGCGAGGGAAGCGAGGAGAAGTCGCCGTGGCACATCCTCTATTTCAGCCACGCCCAAGATGTGTTGGACTACCTCGGGGCCAACTTCCTCCAGCCGATCGTGGTCGGCTGGATGGTCGAATACTACCCCTTAGTCAAGCGACAGGGGCAAGTGCGGGGCTATTATTTCGATTACAGCCGCATCTATGCCCGCCAACCCGAAGAACCCACCGACCCCCAACCCCGCCGCTGGCAACTCAATGGCATTCCGCTGAATTAAGAGAATACCATAGCTTTTCAGCCTTCGACTGTTCTAAGAGTTTGTTTTTGCAGAGAGTTCAAATATACAAAATCACACAGACAAATAAATCGAAATAAAAAAGAACCCACCTCAATTATTTTGAGACAGGTTCTTCTTGTCCTATTTATTCTACACGATTCTATTGGTACGCGCCGGATTTGATCATGGCAACCTCTTTGGGGGTCAGGTAACGCCATGCGCCCCGGCGGAGGCCTTTTTTGGTCAGCCCGGCGAAATAGACGCGGTCGAGTTTCAGCACGTGATAACCCAACTCTTCGAACATCCGGCGGACGATGCGGTTGCGCCCCGTGTGGATCGTGATGCCCACCTCGCGCCGTTTTTCGTCCAAAAATTCGATCTCGTCGGCTTTGGCCACTCCGTCGTCGAGCGCAACGCCTTCGTAAAGCTGTTCCAACTCATCGGGGTTGGCCGGGCGATCGAGCGTCACCTGATACACTTTCCGCTTCTCTTGGCCGGGGTGGGTCAGCCGCTTGGTCAGTTCGCCGTCGTTGGTGATGAGCAGAACGCCCAACGAGTTCTTATCCAGCCGTCCGACGGGATAGACCCGCTCCTTGCAGGCATTTTTCACAATATCCATCACCGTGCGGTCGGCGTTGGGGTCTTCGACGGTGGTGACAAACCCTTTGGGCTTGTTCATGACGATGTAAATGCGTTTTTCGCCCTGCAACAGCTCGCCGTTGTAACGAATTTCGTCGGTTGGGCTGACCTTAACGCCCATCTCGGTCACCACTTGCCCGTTGACCGTCACATTCCCCTGCCGGATGAACTCGTCGGCTTCGCGCCGGGAGCAGAGGCCGGACATGGAGATGTATTTGTTCAGCCGGATCGGCTCGACGATGTTGGCCGCCGCATAAGCCGGGTAGACTTTGGGTTTGTACTCGCTGTCGTACCCCCCCTTGGGCGTGCGGAACGGATCGGCAGGTTTGCGGTCGCCCGAGCGACCGTCCGGACGCGGTGAACGCCGCTCAGCGGGTACTGCACGGGCAGGCCGATCGTCGCGAGGCGTGAAGCCCTTTCCCGCTGGCCGACCGTCGCGGGGGGCATAGTTGCGGCCCTCAGGTTTGCCGTCCCGAGGCATATAGTTTCGTCCTTCGGGTTTGCCCTCGCGGGGGGTGTAACCCCGGTTGTCGCGGGGGGTATATTCCCGACGCGGCGAGGCGGAGCGATCGTCCGAATAGGGCGAGCGGGGCTTCGACTGAGGCCGCTGGCGGTCGTAATTGTAACTGTTGAACCGGTTGTCCTCCTCCGACGGGCGGAAATTGCGGTCGCCCTGCGGCGTGGGACGGCGCAGGCGGTTGTTCTCGTCGAAATTCGGGTTGTACGAACGGCGACGCTCCGGTGCAGAATCCTCGCGGTTGAAGCGGTGTTCGCTGTTTTCTCTGGTCGGGCGCGGGGCACTGTCTTCCCGGTCAAAACGTGGGGCACGCTCTTCGCGATCGAAGCGAGGCGCATGGTCTTCGCGGTCAAAACGGCGTTCAGGGGTCGGGCGATCGTTGCGCCACGGTGACGGCTCGCCCTCCTCACGCGGGATGCGGGGACGCGGTGTGCGCTCGTTGAGCTGTTCGGTGACCCGGCGGATGCGCGGACGTTTGTCTTTGGCAAAAGGCGAGGTTACAGCCTCTTCGATCACGGTCGATGTTCTCGGCCGCTTTTTGGTGTTTGAATCTTCACGATTGAAATCACCCTCCCTTTCAGGAGCATACTTCTTTTCCATACTGATTATGATAGGTTTCCTTTGGTGCGGGACAATTTTTCGGTTATCCCGTTATGATTTAAACAAAAGTTGTTCCGTTTTAATGCAGTGATAGCGATCGTTACTCCCTACAATATTTCAGCAACATAGTAGATATGGACTAAAATCAGCACAAAAATACTCCTTTTTTTGCCAAAAATCAATTATATTTGCGTAAAAATTTAAACCACTATGTATTCTTTTGATAAAATCACAGACCGCCGGGGGACGAATTGTGAAAAATACGACGCGCTGACTGAGGTGTTTGGGCGCGAGGAGGTCATACCGCTTTGGGTGGCTGACTCGGATTTTGCCTGTCCGCCTTTTGTAGTCGATGCGGTGCGGCGGCGCGCCGAGCACCCGATTTACGGCTATACGTTTCGCGGGGCGGAGTTCTCCGAGGCGGTGCGCGGCTGGGTCGACCAGCGCAACGGTTGGAGCGTCGAGCCGCAGTGGATCGGTTTTTCGCCCAACGTGGTGGCCAGCATTTCGATGGCCATTCGCGCGGTGACCGAGCCGGGCGACGGGGTGGTGATTCAGCCGCCGGTCTATGCCCCCTTTGCCCGCATGACGCGGATGAACGAGAGAAAAGTGCTCAACAACCCGCTCCGCTGGAACGGGGAGCGGTACGAGATCGACTTTGCCGATTTCGAGGCCCAAATCGCCCGCGCTAAGGCTTTTCTGCTCTGCAATCCCCACAACCCGACCGGGCGGGTCTTTACCCGCGAGGAGTTGCAACAAATGGCCGATATATGCCTGAGGCACAAGGTGTATATCTTGTCGGACGAGATACATTCCGACCTGATTCTCGCCGGCCACAAACACACGCACATCGCCTCGCTCTCGCCCGAGATCGCCCAGCGCACCCTGACCTTTATCTCGCCGACCAAGACCTTCAACCTGGCCGGGTTGTCGTCGTCGGTCACGCTCATTCCGGACGAGGCCTTGCGTCGCCGTTTCGAGCGTCAGATCGCCCTGAGCAACGCCTCCAACGGCAATATTTTCGGTGCCGTGGCCTTAGTCGCCGCTTACAGCGAGGGCGACCGGTGGCTCGACGCGCTGAGGGTGCAGTTGGAAAAAAACGCCCGCTTCATCGTCGAATCGCTGAAAGAGAGGATTCCCTCGGTCAAAACCTACCTGCCCGAAGGCACCTACCTGATGTGGCTCGACTTCCGCGAGTGGGGCATGGAACAGGAAGCCCTTTTCCGCCTCTTGGTCGACGCGGGGCTGGGGCTAAGCAACGGCACCGATTTCGGCGGGGAAGGCACCGGCTTCATGCGCCTCAACATAGCCACCTCGCTGGATGTCCTGCGCGAAGCCATCGACCGGCTGAAACAGGCCGACCTGCAACGCCTTTAACTGCGACTTTTTAGAAAAGTCGCCAAAATCGTCGCCTTTTGTAAAAGGCGACACCGAAAACCTACCACCTCCCCCTTGCCTATCGGCTCGGGTACTCCTCCTTCTCAGAAGGAGGAGACTTTTTGTGTGATTTCCGTCCTTTTTCTATCTAATAAAATCCCCTCCTTCTGGAAGGAGGGGTGGCACGAAGTGACGGGGTGGTAGGTCTGCTCAATAAAACATATTTCGTTGGCTTACTTGTTTGACTTCCTGTTTCCACCTGCTTTTTGCACTGGCCCCAAACTTCTTGCGGGAATGTTTTCCTCTGAAACCCCTCAAAAAATCACCTCGGTTATTGTTATTGTAAAAACAATGGGATACCTTTGTGTCTCCGAATTTCAGCGCGAAATGTGGAACTTTAACCCGAAAGAATAAACCTTAAATAATAGTCCTTATGAGTTTTTTGTGGAAATCATCCATCGGAAGAAAACTGATTATGAGCATCACAGGGATCGCTCTGGTTCTCTTCCTGCTCTTTCACATGGCGATGAATATGGTGGCAGTCTTTTCCCACGCCGGGTACGACTGGGTCACCGAATTTCTGGGTGCCAATTGGTACGCGCTGGTCGCCACGGTCGGTTTGGCCGCGCTGGTGGTCCTCCATTTTGTTTACGCCTTTTGGCTGAGTTGGCAGAACTTCCGGGCACGGGGGATGCAGCGTTATGCCCAACGGAAAAGTCCGGGCGTGTCGTGGGCCTCGCAGAATATGCTGGTCATCGGGATCATCGTCCTCGGCGGTTTGGTGACGCACCTCTTTAATTTTTGGTCGAAGATGCAGTTGGTCGAAATCATGGGCCAGCACGAGAACAGCCTCGGCCTCTCGCCGACCGACGGGTACTCGCTGATCGAGCGGTTGTTTGCCAACCCGTTCTATTGCGTGGTCTACCTCGTTTGGTTTGCCGCGATCTGGTTCCACCTGACCCACGGGGTGTGGAGTGCCATACAGACGCTGGGCTGGAACAACGAAATTTGGAAAAAACGCCTCCGGGTCATCTCTTACGTGGTTGCAACCGTGATTATGCTCGGTTATACGACCGTGGTGGTGTACTTCTACCTCAAGAGCTTAGGCCTTTTCTAATCCGCTAAAACACAAAGACAATGAGCATATTGGATTCAAAAGTTCCGGAAGGGCCTTTGGCTCAAAAATGGAGCAAGCATAAGGACGCGATCAAAGTGGTCAGCCCGGCCAACAAACGCAAACTCGACATCATCGTGATCGGCACCGGGTTAGGTGGGGGAGCCGCCGCCGCCGCTTTGGGCGAGTTGGGCTACAACGTGAAGATGTTCTGCATCTCCGACTCGCCGCGCCGTGCCCACTCGATCGCCGCTCAGGGCGGGATCAATGCGGCCAAAAACTACCAAAACGACAACGACTCGATCTATCGCCTCTTTTACGACACGATCAACGGGGGCGACTACCGCGCTCGCGAAGGGAATGTCTACCGGCTGGCCGAGGTGTCGAACCTGATTATCGACCAGTGTGTGGCTCAGGGGGTTCCGTTTGCGCGCGATTACGGTGGGCTGTTGGACAACCGTTCGTTTGGGGGCGCGCAGGTTTCGCGCACGTTCTACGCCCGGGGGCAGACGGGTCAACAACTCCTGTTGGGTGCTTATGCCGCTGTGAACCGCCAAATCGCCAAAGGGAGCGTAAAAAGCTATCCGCGCCACGAGATGTTGGATGTGGTGCTGATCGACGGCAAGGCGCGCGGGATCATCGCCCGCAACTTGGTGACCGGTGCGATCGAACGTTTCGGGGCACACGCCGTGGTCGTGGCTTCGGGCGGATACGGCAACGTCTTCTTCCTGTCGACCAACGCGATGAACTCCAATGGCTCGGCCGCTTGGCAAATCTTTAAAAAAGGGGCGATGTTCGCCAACCCGTGTTTCACGCAGATTCACCCGACCTGTATCCCGGTGCACGGCGAACAGCAGTCGAAACTCACCCTGATGTCCGAATCGTTGCGCAACGACGGCCGTATTTGGGTGCCCAAGAAGAAGGAAGATGTGGAAAAACTGCGGGCCAAGAAGCTCAAAGCCTCCCAAATTCCCGAAGAAGATCGCGACTACTACCTCGAACGCCGTTACCCGGCTTTCGGGAACTTGGTGCCGCGCGACGTGGCTTCGCGGGCCGCTAAGGAGCGTTGCGATGCCGGTTTCGGGGTCAACGACACGGGGCTGGCTGTCTTCCTCGACTTCTCGACGGCGATCGACCGCTTGGGCAAACACGTAATCGAGGAGCGTTATGGCAACCTCTTCCAAATGTATGAAAAGATCGTCGACGTGAATCCCTACAAGGAGCCGATGATGATCTATCCGGCTGTTCACTATACAATGGGCGGTATTTGGGTCGATTACAACCTGATGACCACCATCCCGGGGCTTTACGCGATCGGCGAGGCCAACTTCTCCGACCACGGGGCGAACCGCTTGGGGGCTTCGGCGCTGATGCAGGGGCTGGCCGACGGCTATTTTGTATTGCCCTATACGATCGGCGATTACCTCTCCAAAGAGATTCAGTCACCCAAAGTCGACACCAACGCGCCGGAATTTGCCGCCGCCGAACAGGCTGTCAACGAGAAGATCAATAAAATCCTTGCTATTCAGGGGAAACAGTCGGTCGATCAGCTCCACAAAAAATTAGGTCGCATCATGTGGGACTATGTGGGGATGGCTCGCAACAAAGCCGGGCTGGAAAAGGCGATTGTCGAAATCGGCAAGCTCCGCGAAGAGTTCTGGAAAGATGTCAAGGTGACCGGTATCACAGCCGATTTCAACCAGGAGCTGGAAAAGGCAGTGCGCTTAGCCGACTTTTTGGAACTCGGCGAACTGATGGCCATGGACGCGCTCAACCGCAACGAGTCGTGCGGCGGCCACTTCCGCGAAGAGTACCAAACGCCTGAGGGTGAAGCCCTGCGCGACGACGAACACTACGCTTATGTGGCCGTTTGGGAGTACAAGGGCGAAGGCAAAAAACCGGAACTCCACAAAGAGGAGCTGAAATTCGAGACGGTAAAACTCGCCCAACGCAATTACAAAGAATAACGAAGAATAACGGATTAAAAGAGAACCATGGACTTAAAGTTAAAGATATGGCGGCAAAAAAACGCCAAAGACAAGGGGCATTTTGAGACCTATCCGATCAAGGGCATCTCGCCGGATACTTCGTTCCTCGAAATGTTGGACATCCTGAACGACAACCTGATCCACGAGGGCAAAGAGCCGGTCGCCTTTGACCACGACTGCCGCGAGGGGATTTGCGGGATGTGTTCGCTCTACATCGACGGACGCGCCCACGGGCCGGACGACGACATCACGACCTGCCAGCTCCATATGCGCAAATTCAAGGACGGTGCCACGATCACCATCGAACCGTGGCGTTCGGCGGGCTTCCCGGTCATCAAAGACCTGGTGGTCAACCGGGGCGCATTCGACTCGATTCTGCAAGCCGGCGGTTTTATCTCGGTCAACACGGGCGCGGGGCAGGATGCTAACGCGATCCTGATCCCGAAAAAAGACGCGGACGAAAGCATGGACGCGGCGGCCTGTGTCGGTTGTGGCGCGTGTGTGGCGACCTGCAAGAACGGTTCGGCCATGTTGTTTGTCTCGGCGCGCGTCTCCTCGTTGGCTCGTCTGCCTCAGGGGAGGGTCGAGGCCAGCCGCCGCGCCAAAGCGATGGTGGCCCGCATGGACGACCTCGGCTTCGGGAACTGCACCAACACCACGGCCTGTGAACAGGAGTGCCCCAAAGGGATCTCGGTGGCTCACATCGCCCGGCTGAATCGCGAGTTCTTGTCAGCAAAACTCAAGGATTAATTAAAATCTTGTTTTGATTTTAATTATTATACCTTTGTAAAGTAAAATTCAATTAATAACGAAAAACGATGAATTCAATATCCATTTTACTTCAAGCGGCTCCTGCGGCAGGCAGTAGCAGCAGCGGTATGTCCATGATCCTGATGATGGTGGCTATTTTTGCCATCATGTGGTTGCTCATGATTCGCCCGCAACAAAAGAAACAAAAAGAGTTGGTCAAATTCCGCCAAAGCCTCCAGAGTGGCGACAAGGTGATCACCGCCGGTGGCATCTTCGGCGTGGTTCGCGAGGTTAAAGAGACTTATGTCCTGCTTGAAATCGACAAAAACACCGACATTCGGGTCGAAAAGTCGATGATTATGAAGGATACAACCAACGCCTCGAAATAAAAAAAAGGGGGGGACTTCGAAAAATCCAAAATACTGCGTTACGCTCCCTCGGCAAAATGCTCGAGTACGTTTAGTACACTGCGCTTTTGCCTCGGTCGCAAGCCTTGTCTTTTGAATTTTTGGAAGCCCCTGAGTCAGGCGGTTGGCGTGCCGTCAGGCCGGTAAAATCAAAAACTTCGGGCGAAATCGGCCCGAAGTTTTTATTTTCCGAAAATTATTCCGATATTCGCACGCTTTATTGTGCGAGTTGCACCAAATTAACAAAAAACGAGACGATGAAAGTTTGTGAAATCACGGGAAAGAAGGCGGTCGTTGGCAACAACGTGTCGCACTCGAACCACAGAACCAAACGGCGTTTCAGTCCGAATCTGAAGACTAAACGCTACTTCCTGGAGGAAGAAGGCCGCTGGATCACCCTCAAAGTATCCGCCTGCGGCATGAAAACAATCAACAAAAAAGGGTTGAGCGCCGCTCTCAAAGGAGCTAAATCGCTGAACCGAATCTACTAAAGGCTGAAAAACGATGGCAAAGAAAGGTAACCGCGTTCAGGTGATCCTGGAATGTACCGAGCAGCGAGCAAGCGGCGTTCCGGGGATGTCCCGCTACATCACCACCAAGAACAAAAAGAACACTCCCGACCGATTGGAACGGAAAAAGTACAACCCCTACCTGAAGAAGGTAACGGTACACAGAGAAATTAAATAAGGAGACTGAACCATGGCAAAGAAAGTAGTTGCAACACTGAAAACCGGCACCGGTAAAAGCGTTACCAAGGTGATTAAGATGGTTAAATCTGAAAAATCCGGTTCTTACTCATTCAAGGAAGACATTCTTCCGAACGAACAAGTCAAAGATTTTTTCGCCAAGAAGTAATCTTTACGTACCTTTGTGTGTATTAAGGCTTCGCCTTAGTACAAAAAGCCCCGGCAATCGCCGGGGCTTTTTGTTTGTTATCCAAATCCGCTGATTTTTACGGGCGTGGTATTCCGAATTTGAAAAGTTATATTTACATTTGTAGGAAGTAATATTAGAAAACTTACACAACTACTAAACTTTAATAAACCAAACGAAATGAAGAAAATTTTTCTTGTTTGTTCGGCGCTTTCTCTGTTGCTGGCCTCTTGTGGCGGTACGGATAGCGCACGCCGTCCGGCTGTCATCTCTCCCGAGGTACACGCCGACCATACGGTGACTTTCAGGTATTTGGCCCCCGAGGCCGATACGGTGTTGCTCGATGGCCAATTCCAGGCTCAGCGGGCGTTGATGACCAAGGGCGAAGATGGCGTGTGGAGCCTGACTGTCGGGCCGATCAAGCCGGATATGTACCCCTATAACTTTGTGGTTGACGGCGTTAGCGTGATGGATCCGGGCAATCCGGCCTATTTCGAAAACGAACGCTTCAAAGGGAGCATCGTCGACATTCAAGGCGACACCCCGCTGGTTCACTCCATTCAGGATGTGCCCCACGGCGCGGTCGATTACGATTATTACCCGTCGGAAGTGTTAGGCACCACCGGGCGCATTTTGGTTTATACCCCTCCGGGCTATGACGAAAATCCGGATAAACAATACCCTGTTTTCTACCTGATTAGCGGGACGACCGACACAGACGAAACCTATTTCAAGGTGGGTCGCGCCAATTTCATCTTGGACAACCTGATCGCCGCTGGCCAGGCTGAGCCGATGATCGTGGTGATGCCTTATGGCAATCCGATGGCCTATTTCCAAGCCGGTGACCCGCGCGGGATGCAGGCCGCTATGGGCTTGAACCAAGACTTCCTGAACGTGATGATGCCTTATGTCGAAGCCAACTATCGCACAATCAACGACGCAGCCCACCGGGGTATCGGCGGTTTCTCGCGCGGAGGCAATCAGGCGTTGACCCTCGGGATGAACAACCTCGACAAATTCTCTTACCTGTGCTCCTATGCCTCGTTTGCGGGCAATGTGGCCACCTTTGAGACCGACTTCAAACAGTTTATCGCCAATCCGGCGGCCACCAACGCGAAGATCAACCTCTTCTGGCTTGGCGTGGGCACCGAAGACTTCCTCTACCCGACAGCCAAGAGTTTTATGGACAAGCTCGAACAAAACAACATCAAAACCACGACCCTGATTACCGACGGCGGGCACACGTGGATGAACGCCAAAAACTATTGGGCTGAATCGGCTAAACTGTTATTCCGCAAATAATACCGGGGCAACTCGTTAAAAATGAATGAAAGAGATGAAAAAGATTACCACTATATCGAAACTTTTTCTGGCCGTTCTGGCTTGCGGTGTGACTTCGGTTTATGCCCAGTTCGGAGGCCAGCTCGTGTCGCCGCAGGTCAATCCCGATAACACGGTGACCTTCCGGTTCAGTGCTCCGACAGCCGATTCGGTTGTGCTGAGTGCTCAATTCCTCAGCGAAAATCTGCCGCTGACCAAGGGCGAAAACGGCGTTTGGAGTGTGACCACTCCGCCCGCAACTCCCGACCTCTATCCGTACAACTTCGTGGTCGACGGCACCATCACGGTCAACGACCCGAACAACGTGTTGATCTTCCCGAACGAACGTTTCAAGGCCAGCTTGGTTGACATTCAGGGACAAAGCCCGCTGATGTACTCGGTGTTGGACGTGCCCCACGGCAAAACGACCTATCGTTTTTACAAATCGAACACGCTGAACGACACCCGTCCGTTGGTGGTTTACACCCCTCCCGGGTACGATCCGCAGGGCGACAAACTCTATCCGGTGCTTTACCTGATCCACGGCGCGACGGACACCCACGAAACGTGGTACAAAGTGGGTCGCATGAACTTCATCCTCGACAACCTGATCGCCTCTGGCGCGGCTGAGCCGATGATCGTGGTGATGCCTTACGCCAACACGGGGATGACCTATCAAGGCGCGGTGGCTATCGCTCCGCCGACCGACAGCAGTGTCAACCTGTTCAACGAAGAGATTGTCAAAGAGATCATTCCGTATGTAGAGAAGAATTACCGCGTGAAAGCCGATGCACAAAGTCGCGCGATTGCCGGTTTCTCGCGCGGTGGCCGTCAGACTCTCGATGCCGGGCTGACCTATCCCGATGTCTTCTCTTATGTATGTGGCTTTGCTCCGGCGGCCAACGTAGAAAATCTCTCGAACGGCACTTACGCTTCGGCCGACGCGCTGAAAAACCTGAATATGCTCTGGCTGAGTTGCGGGACGGACGACTTCCTGTACCAACGCACGTTGGATTTCGCCAAGAAGCTGACCGAAATGGGCGTACCTTACGAAGAGATGTACACCCCCGGCGGACACACGTGGATGAATTGCCGCATCTACCTCAACGAAATCGCACAAAAGATATTTAAATAAATCATTCTCACAAAAGCCGGAAAACGAGCATCTTAGCCGTTTTCCGGCTTTTTGTGTTAAAAAAATTTACCATGAAAAAATACATTTCTCTTCTCCTCCTCTTGGTTGCGGCGTGTCCGTTGACCGTCAGCGCGCAGGAGTACCCCGAGGGGTCGCAACGCAACGAACACAACATCAACGGCGCCGAATGGCCTCGGGTTAGCGCCGACGGTCAGGCCTATTTCCGTTTCCGCGCGCCGAATGCCGAAAAAGTAGAAATCCGCTCTCGGGGCGAGATGACCAAAGGGGCCGACGGTTTTTGGACACTGACCACGCAGGAAGACCCTGGATTCCATTACTATCAGGTGATTATCGACGGCGTTTCGGTGGCCGACCCGGCAACCAAGTCGTTTTTCGGCATGAGCGAATGGGTTAGCGGCTTCGAGATTCCCGAGCCGGGCGTGACCTATTACAAACCGCAGGATGTCCCCCACGGGCAGGTTCAAGAACATTGGTACTATTCTAAAGTGCGCGGCGAGTGGCGTCATTGCTTCGTTTACACCCCTCCGGGCTACAACCAAGCGGGCGATCAACGCTACCCGGTGCTCTACCTGCAACACGGCTTCGGTGAAGACGAAACCGGCTGGGTGCGTCAGGGCAACATGAACTTCATCCTCGACAACCAAATCGCTGAAGGCAAAGCCGTTCCGATGATCGTGGTGATGGACAGCGGCAACATCTGGACGATGCCCTCCGGCGGATCGTTCGCCACATTTGGCAAAGATTTCACCCCGATGCTGTTAGAAGACGTGATCCCCTCGATCGAAGCCAACTTCCGCACCCTGACCGACCGCGACAACCGCGCCATGGCCGGGCTGTCGTTTGGCGGTCGCCAGACCTATGATACGGCGTTCCCGAACTTGGATAAGTTCTCCTACATCGGCGGATTCAGTGGCGGCGGGAGCATCGACTTGGCCAACATCGACACCGATTACGGCGGCGTATTTGCCGACCGTGCCGCGTTCAACGAGCGGGTTCACCTGATCTTCGTCGGCATCGGCTCGAAAGAAGACCCGGAGCGGGTCAAAGGCTTCGCCGACGGCCTGAAAGCCGCCGGTATCAAAAACGTGGTTTATTACGAATCGCTCGGCACGGCCCACGAATGGCTCACTTGGCGGAGATGTCTAAATGAGTTTTTACCTTTGATCTTTAAAAAATAAGAATGGATATGATACTGAAAAAACTCCCCTATCTATTGGCCGGAGCGTTGATGCTGAGCATCGGCAGTCTGTCGGCACAACAGGATCACGTGAATGTCGATTGGGATCCCCAGCGCAACAAAGAGGGCATCGTTCCCTTTTCGGCACGGGTGATTTCGCCCGAGGTACACGACGACCACACGGTGACTTTCCGCCTGCAGGGCAACAACAAAGTGCAGGAGGTGACCGTCTCCGGCAGTATGTTTGTCGGCCCGGAGGCGAACAAGCGCGTGCCGCTGGTCAAGGGCGACGACGGCGTTTGGAGTGCGACGATCGGCCCGTTAGTGCCTGATATTTACCTCTATTGGTTCCAAATCGACGGCGTGAACATGGCCGACCCGAACAATACGTATGCCGGTCAGGCTGCCATGCCCGCCTTCAGTATGCTGTGGGTTCATGGCGACGGCCCGGCTTTCTACGACGCGAAAGAGGTGCCCCACGGAGCGATCACCCAACATTTCTACCACTCTTCGGTGACCGATGCCGAGCGGTATATGCTGGTTTACACCCCTCCGGGGTACGATCCGGCCAAGAAATACCCGGTGCTCTACCTGATGGGCGGCTCGGGCGATTTGCCCGAAACATGGACGATGCACGGACAGGCTAACTTCATCATGGACAACTTGATGGCCGAAGGCAAGGTGGTTCCGATGCTGATCGTGATCCCGAACAACCAGATCGTTCACCGTTCGCACCCGCGCCACACCGAGCTTTCGTTCCCCCTCATGGAGCGCGAGTACAAGGAGGCGATCATCCCCTTTGTCGAGGCGAATTACAACGTGATCCAAGATCGCCACGCCCGCGCCATTGCCGGGCTGTCGATGGGCGGCCGCCATACCCAATACATCGGCCTGCGAAACCTCGACCTCTTCGGCAGCATCGGCATTTTCAGTGCCGCGTTGGGCGTTGACGAGACCCCGATTTTGCGCGATCCGGACTTCAATTCCAAAGTCGACTACCTCTTCATGGGGGCCGGTACTTACGAAACCAACCCCCGCGCCCGTCATCAGGTGTTGCACGACGAATTGGTTGAAATGGGTGTCGATCACGAATATTTGGTCGGGAGCCGTGGCGCGCACGACCTGATTACGTGGCGTTTCCTGCTCGACCACTTTTTACAGAAACTCTGGAGAGACCCGGCGATAACTGTCGAATAAATCAGTAAACTAAAAAATGAATATGAAAAAAGGACTTTGCCTCGCGGCGGCTCTGCTGGTCTCAGCGACGGGCGTTTTCGCACAACAGGCCAAAATTAAAATCGACATCGACCGCACGGTCGGAGAAATCGACCCCAACCTGTGGGGTAACTTTGCCGAACACCTCGGGCGGTGCATCTACGGCGGCATCTATGAACCCGGCTCCCCGCTGGCCGACGGCGACGGCTTCCGGACGGACGTGATGAAAGCCGTGCAGGATTTGGGTGTGACGCTGGTGCGTTACCCCGGCGGGAATTTCGTGTCGAACTACCACTGGCTCGACGGCGTTGGCCCCGAACGTGTTCCGCGCATGGACTATGCTTGGCACCGCTTAGAGACTAATATGTTCGGCACCAACGAGTTCGTAAAATGGAACCGCAAAGCAGGCACCGAACCCTACATGGCCGTCAACATGGGGACGGGAACCATCGAGGAAGCCCAATGGTGGGTCGAATATTGCAACGCCGACGGCGGGTCGTACTATTCCGAACTGCGTAAAAAACACGGCTATCCCGAACCGTACAACATCATCTATTGGAGCCTCGGCAACGAGATGGACGGCCCGTGGCAGATGGGTCACCTCAACGCCGAAGATTACGTGAAAAAAGCGCGCGAGGCCTCCAAACTGATGCGTCTCGTTTCGCCCGACATCAAGCTGATTGCCGCCGGTTCGTCCAATTACGCCGGTGATGCCGACCCGTACCATTGGAATCGCACCATCCTCGAAGGCTTGGCCAGCGAGATCGACTACATCTCCCTGCACATGTACGTGGGCAA
The DNA here is from genome assembly GCA_031262465.1 of Rikenellaceae bacterium. Lineage (GTDB taxonomy): Bacteria > Bacteroidota > Bacteroidia > Bacteroidales > Rikenellaceae > JAJQAW01. Next base: position 30,805 of record JAISHQ010000069.1, on the reverse strand, counting down.
CGAGCAAGACAACTATTACAATTTTGTCTCCACGCCGATCGTCATGGACACCCGCACGCAGATCGTGCGCGGGATGCTCAACGAGCTGAAGAACAAAAACCGCAACCAACGGCCGATCTACATCGCATGGGACGAGTACAACGTTTGGTACCGTGCCCGCAGTGGGGCCGACGCGGTGGGCGAACGTGCGCTCGAAGAGCACTATAACCTCGAAGATGCGCTGGTGATCGCCGGTTTCCTCAACGTCTTTGTGCGCAACGCCGACGTGGTGAAAATGGCCAATATGGCTCAGTTGGTCAACGTAATCGCGCCGATCTTCACCAGCGAAGAGGGGATCTTCCTGCAAACGATCTATTACCCGCTGCAACTCTTCTCCAACGAGATGAAAGGGACTTCGCTCGACGTGATGGTCGACTGCGACACCTACGACACCGACCGCTTCAGCAACGGCGATAACGAAGAGACCTCCCACCTGTTGGGCGTGCCCTACCTCGACGTGTCGGCCGCTGTCAACGGCGATCAGGTGACCATCATGGTGGTCAACCGCAACAAGGATCAGGCGATCTCCACCGACCTGATCTGCCAAGAGGGCACTTTTGCCGGGAATTTCGAGGTGTACGAGGTCAACGGCCCCGACATCAAATCGGAAAACGACTTCGGTGTGACCAACGTCGAAACCCTCCGCAAAGACGACATCCGCGCCAAAGGCGAAAAGATCAACTATTCGTTCGCCCCCCACTCGGTGACCATGATCCGCGGCCAAATCAAACGGTAACCGCCTCCGGATTCACAACATACAGGGAGGGCTGTCCTTTTAAGGACAGCCCTCCCTGTTGTGTAAAATTCTACTTGTCGAAGCGTTTTTGGAGAATCAGACAAAGACCATCATCGCACCGTAGCCGTACTCTTTGAACGAGGCGTCCTGATAGCGCAGTCGGGGGAATTTGGTGGAGAGGAGCTTTTTCATCTCGTGTTTCAGTTTGCCACTGCCCACACCGTGGATAAAGACCATCCGCTGGCGGCGACCGGCGTGAACGGCCAGATCGAGCGCGATCTCAAAACGGGCTAACTGCGCTTGGATGATCTCGGCGGGCGACATCCCGGCGGTTTCGTCGAGAATCTCCTCGGCGTGCAGGTCGATCACCTCCGGCTCTCCGCTGGTTTTTCGCCGGTTGGATTTTGGCTCTTTTGGTGCGTCTTTATGCGCGTCTTTGGCTTCCAACTTCAGGTTCTCTTCGAGTGCCTTTTGAGCCTCTTGCATCCGGAGAATTTCTTCCTTGTCCGTGGCCAGCGTATCGATAACAGCCGGTTCGTCGAAGAAATCGTTCTCGGTAAAACTGCCCCGCCTCACAAATTTCATCGGCGAAAGCTCCAGTGTGAAATCCTCGGCCGGTGCTGGGACATAATTGGTCGGTTTGAATAGCAACAGGCTGATTTGTAGCTGGATCGGTCGGTTCAGCTCTTCACGGCGGTAGACTTTGACCTGCTCTTTGGAGTCCTCCTCCAACAGGCCGGATTTCAACAACGACACGAATTTGTCGCCGTTCCACCGGGCGAGGGTGTAAAACACGCGGTAGGAGCTGTCGTTGACCAGATAACAGGCCAATTGCGCCGACTCCTCGGGCTTGGTGGCATCCTGCGGCACAAAACAGAGCTTGATGTCATACTCCGTCAATTCGACCGGCGAGGGAGCCGACCGGATTTCCTCCTCTTTCCGCTCGATGGCCGCATCGTTGGCCGCCGCCTGCCGCTTCAGGTAATTTTGGCGGATTATGGCCAAATCCAACGCATCCTCGTCATCCTCCTCCGCAGGGTCGTCGTCAATTAGTGCGATTTTTCCATATTGTAGGCTTTGCCGAGGGGGTTGTGGCTTCTTTTCGCGCTGAGGAGGGCGGTTTTTGCCGGCGTTGGTGTTGATCGGTGTGCCGTCGCCCACGCCCATTTGGCGCATGGCCTGTTGCTCCTGATCGGTGTCGATCGCCACCAAATCGGTAATCAGCACAGGGATTTCAAAACCCTCCTCCACCGTCACACGAGCCATTTTGCCCTCGACCGAAGCGACCGTCCCGACAGTCGTATCGTTGATAAATTTTACCCGGTCTCCTTTGCGGATCATTGTTTCTTTATGTTTTATAGTTTCGCTTCCAATTTCCGAAAGCCTTTTTCAGCGTCTATGGCATTGAGGCGAGAGAGTTGCCGTTTTGCCATTTCGTGCAAACAAGCATATCGGGTCGATTTGTCCATATCCCGTTTCAACAGCTCGGCATTAAACGATTCCAAATTAGCCAAAACGACCAATTCGTTGATGCTTGCCGTGTCGCGTATATTTAACCCTTTTTGGGCGTACTCGGGATTTGCCTCGCGCCATTGCCGGGCGGTACAAGCCCACAATGCGAGGTTCAGCATATCGGCTTCGTCCGCATAGGCATACGCCTTTTCACGTTCAACATTAATATGGGGGATGATAAAATCACGGACGGCATCGGTATGGAGCGTATAATTGACCTTACTAAGCACCCGTTTTACGTTCCATTCGCCGAGCATCGGATTGTTTTCCGCCTCTTTGAGCCGTTGGTATTCGGTAATCAAATAGAGTTTAAACACCGGGCTAAGCCACGAACCGAACTCAAATGCAATGTCTTTGTGGGCATAGGTTCCGCCGTTTCGTCCCGCTTTAGAAATCAGGCCGATGGCATCGGTTGTTTCAATCCATTTACGGGGGGTCATATTAAAACGGTTTGCCCCGGCCTCGTGCAAAAAGGTGTCGAATTCGACACCTTTAAATGCCGAGTTGTGCAACATCTCCCACGTGCCGAGAAATTCAAGGGTGTTGCGGTTGCGCATCCAGTTGCGGATATGGTCTTCGCCCTCTTGCCCCTTGACCATATCGGTCAGGCAGATGTAATCGGCATTATTCTCTGTTGAAATGGCAATGTCGATGTTCTGTACCGTTATGATTCCCGTTTTTTTCATGCTTGTTTTTTCTTTTCACAAAAGTACATTAATTTTATGATCTTAAATAGAGCGTCTATGCGAATATTGATTGCGGGAGCGGGGGAGGTTGGGACCCACCTCGCTCGGATGTTGAGCAACGTAAACCACGAGGTGACGATCATCGACGAGGATCCCAAGAAACTCGAAGAAATCGCGGCTTCGACCGACATCCTCTCGGTCGAGGGCGATTTTACGACCTTCGAGGTGCTGAACAAGGCCTCCGCGCGGAAGGCCGATCTCTTTCTGGCGGTCAGTCAGGACGAAAATGCCAATATCTTGGCCGCTTCGATCGCCAAGAACCTCGGGGCCAAAAAGGCGATCTCGCGGGTCGACCACATCGAATACATGCAGCCGGGCAACAAGGAGGTCTTCCTTAACATGGGGGTCGATTACCTCTTCTACCCCGAGCAGATGGCCGCCGACGAGGTGATTAACCTCTTGGGGCACAACCGCAGTTCGGAATTTGTCGATTTCTCGGGCGGGAAATTGGCGTTGGTCGTCTACAAATTGGACGAATCGTCGCCCCTGCCGGGCAATACGCTGTTGGAGGTGACTGAGGATCGTAACGTGCTGAAATACCGCACAGTGGCCATCTCGCGCGATGGCGAGACGATCATCCCGCGCGGAAGCGACGACTTTCGGGTCGGTGACACGATCTATGTGATCGTCGACGAAAGAGCGTTGGACGAGGTGATGGCCTTCTCGGGGAAGACCAAAGTCAACATCAAGAACCTCATGATCTTAGGCGGTAGCCGCATCGGGATCGCCGTGGCCAAAGCCCTGCAAGACCATGTCAATGTCAAGCTGATCGAGTACAAAGAGGATAAAGCCTATAAACTGACCGAATTGCTCGAAAAAACGCTGATTATTCACGAGGACGGGCGCAACACAGCCGCCATGATGGACGAGGGGCTGAGCAGCATGGATGCCTTTGTCTCGGTGACGGGTCGCTCAGAGACCAACATCCTGACGGCCATGCTGGCCAAACGCATGGGGGTCAAGAAGGTCGTGGCGGCGGTCGAGAACCTCAACTACATCAACTTGGCCGAGAGCATCGGGATCGACACGCTGGTCAACAAAAAACGGATCGCGGCCAGCAACATTTTCCGCTTCACGATGAACACCGACGTGCAGGCGATCAAATGCCTGACCGGCTCCGAGGCCGAGGTCTTGGAGTTCATCGCCAAGCCCGAATCGCCGGTCACCAAAAAGCCGATTCGCGAACTGCAATTCCCCAAAGATGCCATCATCGGCGGCATCGTCCGCGCCGACGAAACCTTTATCGCCGTGGGCAGTTTCGAGATCAAACCCTATGACCGCGTGGTCGTCTTCGCCCTGCCCGATGCCATTGGCGACATCGGCGAGTACTTCAGATAATTATGAATTATGAATTATGAATTATTTGTCTTTGCTCGACCTTATTTTGCTTTTTCAGCGCGGCGAAGCCTCAATTCATAATTCATAATTTATAATTCATAATTCTCATAGGCATTTACAATCTCTGCCACATACATCTTATGCAGGCCGCCGATTTGTGGGCCGTACCATTTTTCGTAGGTGCCGGGTTCGAGGAAGTGATCCGATTTGAGAAAATCGGCATAGAGCGTGCGGCATTCCAAGACGATGCCTGCCTCTTCGAAATAGACGTTGCCCGCCTCGGTGGTGGCGGGGTGCAGTCCGGCATCGGTGACCTTGTCGGTGTCGCGCCCCGATTGTGAGCCGCAGATGTTGAGGGCTTTGCGGTGTCCGGGGGCGAGGAAAGAGAGGGTAAAGGTGTCGTAAGCCTCCATAAATTCAAAGGTGTACCGCTCGGGGCGCACATAGACGTGAACCACCGGCTTGTTCCACAGGAAGCCCACTCCGCCCCAGCTGGCGGTCATGGTGTTGAAGTGGTTGATGCGCCCCGGGGTGACCAGCATCCATTGGTGGCCGATCAGCTCGATGACGTTGGGCGTTAATTCTTTCGGATCAATTTTTTTCATCATATCGTTGTTTTTTAGCGTTTTATTACATGGGATCAATGTCAGCGACTATGGTCAGTGACCCCCAACCCGGTTGTTCGCTGAGTTGAACGATCACTTTTTGTGCCAGCGTTTTAGCCTCGGCAAACGAGCGATCGCGTTCGACTTTGAGCAGAAAGGTACACAAATATTCGTTGCGTACCTTGTCGATCACGGGCGTTTCGGGCCCTAACAGGCGGCGGCCGAAAATGTGCCGCATGGTGGTGTGAAACCTGTCGGAGGCTTCGTCGAGGATCGGTTTTTGGGTGTGCTTGAGCGTAAAACGGATCAGCCGACAATAGGGCGGGTAGAAAAAACGTTGCCGTTCGGCCAACTGACTGCGGAACATCGCCGTGTAATCGCCCGCCGTAACCTGCGCCAGCACAGGGTGTTCGGGCTGAAAGGTTTGGATCACCACACGCCCTGCGGTCTGCCGCCGTCCGGCGCGCCCTGCCACCTGCATCATCAGCTGAAAACCGCGTTCCGAGGCGCGGAAATCGGTGTAGTTCAGCAGGTTATCGGCGTTCAAGACCCCGACCAAAGTGACCCGCTCGAAGTCGAACCCTTTGGTGACCATCTGCGTGCCGACCAAAATGTCGATCCGCCCGCTGTCGAAAGCCGAGACGATGCGGGCGTAGTTGCGCGCCGAGCGCGTGGCATCCAAATCGAGCCGGGCGATGCGCGCATCGGGAAAGAGCGCGCCTAACTCCTCTTCGACCTTTTCCGTGCCGAACCCTCGGGTTTGCAGGTCGGCGGCTCCGCAGGCCGGGCAGACTCGTGGCGCGCCCTCGGTGTGGCCACAATAGTGGCAGACGAGCGCGCTGTCGCCTTTGTGATAGGTCAGGCTGACGTTGCAATGGGGGCAGGTGGGGATCGCCGAACAAGTCCCGCATTGGAGATAGGGCGAAAATCCACGCCGGTTTTGGAAGAGGATGACCTGCTCCCCGGCGGAAAGTGTTTGCTCGATTTGGTGCAAGAGCAGGTGCGAAAAATGGGAGGTTCGCTCCCCGCGTCGCCCCGCGCGAGCCATGTCAGCAATCAGAACCTGAGGCAGTTGCGCCCCGCCGTACCGTTCGCCGAGGGTCACCAGCCCATATTTCCCGCTCACTGCGTTGTAATACGACTCCACAGCAGGGGTCGCGCTCCCCAACACCACGCTGGCTCCGTTCAGCCCGGCCAACACAAGGGCCGCATCGCGCGCCTGATAGCGGGGAGCGGGGTCTTGCTGTTTGTAAGAGGTCTCGTGCTCCTCGTCCACAATGACCATCCCCAATCGGCTGTGTGGCAACAACAACGACGAACGAACGCCCAAAATCAGCATCGGCTCCCGGTCGGGTTTCAGCAGGCGCAGGTAACACTCGGCCCGCATATTGTCGTTGAAGCGCGAATGATAGACCACCACCCGCCCCCCGAAGTAGGTTTGGAGTCGTTCGATCAGCTGGGTGGTCAGCGCAATTTCGGGCAGGAGGTAGAGCGCGTCGCGCCCGGCACGGAGCGATTGGTCGATCAGGTGGATGTATATTTCGGTTTTTCCGCTTCCGGTCACCCCGTGGAGCAGGGCGGTTCGACTTTCACCGAAATGTCGGAGAATCTCATCGAGAGCCTGCTGTTGTGCCTCGGTCAGCACGGGCAGGGAGGCCTCAGAAGCCTCGGTGCTCTCCATGCGACTAATGGCCACCTCCACCGTGCGGATCAGCCCCTTTTTCTGCAACTCGCGCACAACGGCACTCGAGCCGTGCCCCCCGCCGATAAAACGGGCTTTGGGGTAGGAGGGGAGTGCCGGTGCATCGGGGGGAGCGAGCCGATCGGCCAGCCGGAGCAGGGCGTTGTATTGACTTTTGGCGCGCCGGAGCGTGTCGAGTGCCCGGTTGAAGGACTCTTCGGTGCCGAGTTCCTCGCTTAGGACAAGGTGGGTCTCCGTCCGGGGCGAATAGCCCTCTTGCAACGCGGGGTCGAACCCCGATGATTTCAGCGCGGCGGGAATGGCCGCATTCATCACCTGCCCGATGCCGCAGAGGTAATAGCCTGCGAGCCACTCCCAAAAACGAAGTTGCACCGCCTCGGCCACCGATCGCTCGTCGACCACCGAGACGATGCTCCGCAGGCGTTTGCCGGGCGGTTTTTGCTCATGCAGGCGGTAAACGACCCCCGTGTAGAACTTCCGCGCACCCAACGGCACAACGACCCGCACACCCACCGCAACCGCCTCGGCCAACTCCTGAGGAACGGAATAGGTGAAGGTTTCGGCGATGGCCAAAGGCAATATTATATCGGCGTATAACATACTATATAGAAGCCCCCTCGTCGTTTAAAATAAAAAACCTTGTTGTGGTTTCGGCGCACTTTCCGTTTCGGTGGAGATTGGCTCCGGTTCGGCAACGGGGCGGGGCGCATCGCCTAACATTTTTATCAATTCGTCTTCGCTCAAAAGCCTTACACCCAATTTCTTGGCCTTAGCCAACTTGGATTCCCCGGCTTTGGCTCCGGCCAGCAGGTAGGTCGTGTTCGACGAGACAGCCGCCAAGTTTTTGCCACCGTGGGCCTCGATTAGCGCTTTTAGTTCATCGCGCGAATGGTGCTCGAAGGTGCCGGAGATGACAAACGACAGTCCTGCGAGCGCGTCGGAGGCCAGCCGGGTCTCGCTCTGCTCGAAACTAAGGCCATAGCCCCGCAGGCGGTCGAGGATCGTCCGGTTCTCCGGGTCGGCCAAAAAACGCCCGATGCTCTCGGCGATCGTCTGCCCGACCTCTTCGGCCTCGGTCAGCTCCTGCTCGCTGGCACGAAGCAGGCCGTCGAGCGAGCGGAAGTGCAGGGCGAGGTTTTTGGCCGTTGTCTCGCCCACAAAACGTATCCCGATGGCGTAGAGCACCCGGGCAAAAGGGACAGCCTGCGAGGCTTCGATGCTTTTCAGGATATTTTCCGCCGACTTGTCGCCCAAGCGGGGCAAGGCGGCCAATTCCTCTTTTTTCAACGTGTACAGGTCGGCCACGTTTTGCACCAAGCCGTTTTCATAGAGCAGTTGCACGGTCTCCTCGCCTAAGCCGTCGATGTTCATCGCCCGGCGGCTGATGAAATGAACGATCCGCCCCACGATTTGCGGCGGGCAGTGCCCCTGATTCGGGCAATAGTGGCGCGCCTCGCCCTCGGGCTTTTCCAGCAGTGCTCCGCAGGCAGGGCAGTGGGTGATGAACCGGAAAGGGACGCTCCCCGTCGGACGGCGCGAAAGCTCGACCCCGGTGACTTTGGGGATGATCTCGCCTCCTTTTTCGACATAAACCCAGTCGTGAAGACGCAGGTCTAAGAGATTGATTTGGTCTTCGTTATGTAGCGAGGCTCGTTTGACCGTCGTGCCGGCCAACTGCACCGGGCTGAGGTTCCCGACCGGCGTGACCGCTCCCGTTCGCCCGACCTGAAAATCGACCGAAAGCAGTTCGGTCAATGCCTCCTCGGCCTTGAATTTATAGGCCACCGCCCAGCGCGGGGCTTTGGCCGTGTGACCCAATTGGCGGCGGGTTTGGTACGCATTGACCTTGATGACCACGCCGTCCGTGTCGTAAGGCAGGTCGGCTCGCTCGCGGTCCCAGCGGGCGATGAAGCGGGAAATATCGGCCATCGACCGGCACTTTTCCATCTGCGGGGAGATTTTGAATCCCCACGAGCGCGCCAGCTCCAGCGTCTGAAAATGATCCGGCGCAGGCATCGGGTTGCTGGTCAGGTCGTAGAGGTAGCTGTCCAACCCCCGCTGGGCCACCACCGACGAATTTTGCAATTTGAGCGTCCCGGCGGCGGCGTTGCGCGGATTGGCAAAGGGGGCTTCGCCGATCTCCTCGCGCTCGGCGTTGAGCCGGTTGAACGAGGCGTGGGGCATGAATATCTCGCCCCGTATCTCAAAAAACGGCGGGTAACCCTCGCCCCGCAGGCGCAGGGGGATCGACCGGATGGTGCGCACGTTGGCCGTCACATCGTCCCCGGCCGTGCCGTCGCCCCGGGTCACTGCGCGGGTCAACACACCGTCTTCATAAGTCAGGCTGATTGCCGTGCCGTCGAATTTCAACTCGCAGACGTATTCCACCTCACGGCCTATCTCTTTGACCACGCGGTCGTTGAACTCGGCGACCTCGCCCATAGAATAGGTGTTGGCCAGCGACAGCATGGGGAAGCGGTGGGGTACCTGCCGAAAGGTGTTCGTGCTGTCGTTGCCCACGCGCTGGGAGGGCGAATTGGGGTCGGCATATTGGGGGTGTTGCTCCTCCAAGTCGATCAGCTCACGCATCAGGCGGTCGTACTCCCGGTCGGAAATTTCCGGCTGGCTGAGCACATAATAGCGGTAATTGTGGTGATCGAGTTGCTGGCGCAGGGTGTCGATACGGTCTTTCATACGATTAATCTATGGTGTAAAAATACGAAAAAAGCGACCGCGAACGTTTTTCACATGAAAAAAAGGACTAAATTTGTTAGGGTAGACGACGAAAAATAAAAGTTCGCGATTTGCGTTTTCAAATTTTGTGTATACTTGCAGAAATTTTCAGAAGGAGAATTAACGAATATGGCTTCGAACAACAGTACAAAAAAACGGGTAGCAGTCAGCTACAAAAACCTCTCGCCGGAGTTGCTGGAAGAGGTAAAAAAGAGGTATCCCAACGGGTGGACAGACCACATGATCCGGATCGACAAATCGCCGACCGACTTCTTTTATGCCATCATGATGGAGACCGACGAGGCCAATTACCTGATTAAAGTCGACGTGAAGGTCGACGACGGAAACGTGGAAGAGGAGGAAGACAAGGAGTATTACGACGACGAAATCAAGGGAGCCGAAGAGATCGCCGACGACGGAAGCGACGACTCGATGGACGACTGATCCCTCACGCTTGTTACCACGTTCTTATGATCGGGTCGGTTCATACGATCCGATTTTCTTTTTTACCTCCTATGGATGTGATAAATTTTCCGTAAATTTGTCCAAAAGATTCCAAGATTATGGATTACCTGAGCCTGATCGACCGGTTGCGGCTTCCGGTCAACCGGAAAGCGGTGGATGCCCGCCTGCAACCCATTTTAGCCCAATGCCCCCAAAACGAGAGGCGGGAGGTCTATGAACGTTGCCTCTCCTGCCTCGATTTGACCCTGCTCACCCCGATGGATTCGGCGGAGAGCGTGACTGAGTTTGCCCGCACAGCGGCCGATTTTAACCAACACTTTCCCCACCTGCCCAACGTGGCGGCGGTGTGTGTGTGGCCGCAGTATGTCGACGCGGCGGGGCTGGCTTTAGGCGAGAGCGAGATAGCGATCGCTTCGGTCGGTGGCGGTTTTCCGGCCTCGAAAACTTTTTTGGAGGTCAAGATGTTAGAGTGCGCCATGGCGCAGGAGAGCGGGGCCGACGAGATCGACATCGTGCTCAATCTCGGGCTTTACGGCGACAAAAATTACGATGCGGCGGCCAGCGAGATCGAAACAATCGCCCACGAACTCGGCTCGGACACCCGGCTCAAGGTCATTCTCGAATCGGGTGTGCTTCCCTCCTTAGAGGACGTGCGCCGGGCGGCAGCCATTGCCTTAGCTGGCGGGGCTGATATGCTCAAAACCTCGACCGGCAAACAGGGCACAGGAGCCACCCCGGAGGCGGCGCTGGTCATCTGCGAGGCCATCCGCGACTATTTCGAATACACCGGCAAACGGGTCGGCTTCAAAGCCGCCGGAGGCGTGCGCACAGCCGCCGAGGCCGTGCTCTACTACACGATCGTCAAAGAGGTCTTAGGCGACGAATGGCTCACCCCCGACTACTTCCGCCTCGGAGCCAGCTCCCTGGCTAACGACCTGCTCACGCACATAGAGGGCAAGGAAATTGCTTACTTTTAAATCGTGAAAGATTTTACCACCGGCAACGAGACCCGGCTGATACTCAATTTTGCGATCCCGATGATTTTGGGGAATGTTTTTATGCAGTTGTATCAGTTTGTCGATTCGATCATTGTGGGTCAGTACCTCGGCAAGGAGGCGTTGGCCGCTGTGGGAGCCAGCACGCCGGTGATATTTATGATTATCTCGCTCATCATGGGCATTGGCGTGGGGGCTTCGGTGGTTGTCTCTCAATATTTTGGAGCCAAGGAGTACGAAAAGGTGCGCGCGACTTGCGACACGATTTTTGTCTTTCTCTTTGTGGCGGGGGTCGCGGTGACGGTGTTGGGCACCCTGTTCAGCCGGAATATTTTGGCGCTGATGGGCTTGCCCGACGATGTGTTGCCCCACGCCACGGAGTACTTGCGGATTTATTTCTTGGGGTCGATTTTGCTTTTCGGGTACAACGCCGTCTCGGCCATGTTGCGCGGGGTGGGCGACTCGAAAACGCCGCTTTATTTTTTGATTGTCGCCTCGGTGCTCAATGTGGGGCTTGACCTCTTTTTTATCTTGGTCTTGGATTGGGGGGTGGCTGGCGCGGCGTGGGCGACGATCATCTCGCAGGGGATGTCGTTTCTGCTCTGTGTGGTCTATGTCAATTGGAAGGGCGAGGTGATCCGCGTGCGTTTTTCGCGCAAGGGCTTCGATTGGGCGATCTTTCGTCAGTGCGTCCGCTTGGGGTTGCCCACGGGGTTGCAACAGATGTTTGTCGGCGCGGGAAATACGGCCATGATGAGCATCGTCAGCGGCTTCGGCACCAATGTGATTGCGGCCTATACCGCCGCCTCGCGCATAGATATGTTTGCCTCCCTGCCGATCATGAATTTTTCGGGGGCACTGACCTCTTTCGTCGGCCAAAATATCAGTGTCGGACGCTTCGACCGCATCAAGGCCGGACTGCGGTCGACCCTGCTGATGTCGGTGGCCTGCTGTGTGTTTATCAACCTCTCGATCATCGTTTTTGCCCGCCCGCTGATCGGCATCTTTACCTCCGACCCGGCGGTGATCGACTATGGCCGTCAGACGCTGATTATCATGAACTCGTTCTATTTCATCTTCGCTGTGATGTTTACCTTCAACGGCGCTTTGCGCGGGGCGGGGGCGGCGGTTGTGCCCATGCTGACCACCCTGCTGTCGCTTTGGATCATCCGGGTTCCGGCGGCGGCGATCTTTTCGAGGTGGTTCGGCGAGGTCGGGATATGGTGGGCGGTGCCCGTGGGCTGGTTTCCGGGAGCTTTGTGCGCGATCGGTTATTACCTATCGGGACGGTGGAAAAACAAGTCCGTTGTATTTAAAGGAGATTAATTTTCCCTCAAATTTCCGGGTTTATTGCGACAAATCCCTTAAATTTGCCTTTTGGAACGAGGTTAAAAATCATTCTACGATGATAAAATCAATGACCGGCTATGGAAAAGCCGAAACCGAGATAGGCGGAAAAACGATCACCGTTGAGGTGCGTTCGCTCAACAGCAAGCAGTTAGACCTTTCGGTACGCATCCCGGCGATTTACCGCCCGGCGGAGTACGAGATTCGCGCCGAGGCCGCGAAAAAGCTCCAGCGCGGCAAGGTCGAACTCTTTGTCAGTTATGAGAGTGCCGCCGGGGCGAACACGGTGGCGATCAACCGGGCGGCTTTTGGCGATTATTTCCGCCAGCTGGGCGAAATTGCCCGCGAAAACGGCATGGAGTGGGAGGGAGCTTGTTCTGCGACAGCTCTTCCTGCCATCCTGCGCCTGCCCGAGGTGGTGCAGAACGAGACGCTGGAGATTTCGCCCGAAGAACTCGCGGCGCTCAAGGCCACGGCGGTGCAGGCGATGGACAACCTGAATAGCTTCCGGGATCAGGAGGGCGAAATCCTGATGCAAGACCTGCTGACCCGCATCGGAACGATCGAAACGCTTCGGGGTGAGGTGATTCCTTATGAGGCTCCCCGGGTCGAGGTGGTCAAACGCCGCATCCGGGAGCACATCGAATCGCTCCAAATTCCGATCGACAGCAACCGCTTGGAGCAGGAGATGATTTTCTATGTCGAAAAATTCGACATCACCGAAGAGAAAGTGCGCCTGCAAAACCACTTGGACTATTTCCGTCAGGTGGCGCGGGACGAAGAGAATCCTGGCCGCAAATTGGGCTTTATTGCGCAAGAAATTGGCCGCGAAATCAATACAATGGGGTCTAAGGCCAACGATGTCAACATCCAACGCTTGGTCGTCCGGATGAAAGACGAATTGGAAAAGATCAAGGAACAACTGCTTAACCTGCTCTAAACGAAATGGATAGTACCGGCAAAGTCATTATATTTTCGGCCCCTTCGGGCGCGGGCAAAAGCACGATTGTGAATGCCCTGTTGGAGCGCATCCCGAACCTCGATTTTTCGATTTCAGCCACCAGCCGCGCCCCGCGTGGCGAAGAACAGCACGGGCGGGAGTACTATTTCCTCACCGACCCCGAGTTCATGGAGCGGGTCGAGCGGGGCGATTTTGTGGAGTGGGAGGAGGTCTATGCCGGAACTCATTATGGGACGTTGAAGTCTGAGCTTCAACGCATCTGGGACAAAGGCCACACGATTCTTTTCGACATCGACGTGAAGGGTGGCATCAACCTCAAACGGCTCTTTGGCGAGCAGGCGTTGGCGATTTTTGTCATGCCTCCCTCGATCGAGGAGCTTCGGCGGCGGTTGCTCAGCCGGGGAACCGAAACCCCCGAGGCCATCGACCGGCGAATTGGCCGGGCGGAGTTGGAATTGGCCCACGCCGACCGTTTCGACCGGGTGATTGTCAACGACAACCTCGCTCAGGCGATTGCCGAGACCGAAAGCGCGATCAAGGAATTTTTAGGAAGTTCCACTCAATAAAAAAGGATAGCCTCATGAAACGTGTCCTGCTCTATTTCGGATCGTTCAATCCGATCCACATCGGCCACACGGCGATCGCCAACTACGCGATGGCCTCTGGCATCGCGGACGAACTTTGGCTGGTGGTCTCGCCCCAAAACCCGTTTAAACCCACCGATTCGCTGGTCTCGGCCACCGACCGCGTGGAAATGGCGCGGCTGGCTATCGAGCAGTCCGATTTGGCTGAACAGATCGTGGTCAGCGATGTGGAACTTCACCTGCCGATCCCCTCGTTCACCATTCAGACCTTAGAAACGCTGTGGGAAAGCTACCCGGAGTATCAATTTTCGATCCTGATGGGGAGCGACAATTTCGCCTCGGTCGGCAAGTGGAAGGAGTCGGCGCGCATCTTGGCCCGTTGCCCGCTCTATGTCTACGACCGCCCCGGCTGCCCGTTCGCCGAAGTTCCTGTGGAAATGGCCGTTGCGGTTCATCGGCTGACGGAGGCCCCGCTGTTGGAGATCGGCTCGACCCGCTTGCGGAAAATGCTCTTCGACGGGCAGTACATCCCCGCCCTGTTACCGCCGGGCGTTTACCATTACATCAAAACTCATGGATTATACCGGATCAACGACAAACATTGATATTCAGATCGGTGTCCTCGCCGAGGCCATCGACCATAACCCCAACGACGATACACTCTATGTCGAACGGGGCAAATTGTATCACCAAATGGGGCAGTTCGACAAGGCGCAGAACGATTTTCAACGCGCCGCCGCGCTCAACCCCGCCAACCGCGAGGCCGAAAGTTACATCGAGCTGATACAGGAGATTTTTAACTACCGATACAAGGATATTTATAACCCTTAAACAGGCTGACCATGAAGACATTAGACGAAGTTTTGCTCGGGCGTCGCTCCGTGCGCCGGTACCAACGGCAACCGATCGAGCAGGAGAAGTTAGACTATATTTACGAGGCGATCCGCGCCACGCCGACCAGCTACAACGGCCAGCAGTTTTCGGTGATCGCCGTGACCGACCCCGAAATAAAGCTCCGGCTCTACGATATTATCGGCCAAAAACAGGTCAAAACTTCGGCGGTCTTTTTTCTCTTCTGCCTCGATTTTCACCAGTTAGAATTGGCGGCTAAGGCCAAAGGGGTGGAGTTCCCCGATTTCCAAAATTCGCTGAACGGCTATACGGTCGGTGTGGTCGATGCCACGTTGGCCATGCACTCGGCCATAGTCGCCGCCGAGTCCTTGGGCTTGGGCACCTGTTGCATCGGGTACGCCCGCACAGCCGACCCGGCACTGACCTCCGAAATTCTCGGCCTGCCGGAAAAGACAGCGATCATCTGCGGCCTCTCGGTGGGCTACCCCGCCGAAGAACCCGACCTGAAACCCAAACGTCCGACCCAGTGCGTGGTCTTTGAAAACCGCTATGGATCGGACGATGCCCTGACCCCGGTCCTGTTGGATTACGACCGAGAGGTCAGCGAATACAACCGCGAACGGGCCGGCGACAAAACGGCCAACGACTGGGCCTCGCACATCTTGGATTACCACCGGATCGAAAAACAAAAGGCCATCGAAAAGTACATGAAACAACAACAAATCGACATCACGCTGAAATAGAGACAAGATTCTATACAAAAATGAACGGGTATCTTGCGATGCCCGTTTTTTTATTATTATCTTTGGGAAAACGAAAAAAGAGACAGTATGAAAAAAGCGATCTTGTTAGGTTTGTTGGTTCTGTCGGCATCGGCAGGGCGGGCGCAAGGGGTGCCCGAATGGAACGACCCGACGATTCCGGTGGTGAACAAAGAGTACCCGACCACCGAATTTATGAGTTATACCGACCGGGAGAGTGCGCAAAAAGACGATTACGAGGCCTCGCCTTACTATAAATCGCTGAACGGCAAGTGGAAATTCCGCTATGTCGACAGCCAAAAAAAGATCATCGACGGCTTCTATGCCCCGGATTACGATGCGTCGGCGTGGGACGAGATCGACGTGCCGGCCAATTGGGAGATGAACGGGTACGGCTATCCGGTCTACACCAACGTGCCTTACGATTTTCCGCCCCATTGGCCCGAACGGTGGGTGTTGCCCGACGATATTCCGGTGGGGATGTACCGGACAACGTTTAATGTGCCTTTCGCTTGGGCCGACAAGCAGATTTACCTCCACTTGGGGGCGATCAAATCGGGCACTTATGTCTATGTCAACGGCGAAAAGGTGGGCTACACCGAGGATTCTAAAAACCCGGCGGAGTTCGACATCACCGGCTATGTCAAAGAGGGAAACAACACGCTGGCCTTAGAAACTTATCGTTGGACGGACGGAAGCTACCTCGAAGATCAGGATTTTTGGCGGATGAGCGGCATCGAGCGCGGGGTCTACCTCAAAGCCTTGCCCAAAGTGCGGGTGCGCGACTTTGAAATTCGCACCGACCTGAGCGACAACTACCGCAACGGGGTGTTGGACTTCGGCGTGGTCATCAAATCCCATTTCCTGAACCGGAAAAGCGCGAGGGTCTATTTTGAACTCTTTTCGCCGTCGGGCGAGCTGTTGAAGAGCGAGCGCAAGGAGGTCAACCTGCGCCTGCGGCAGGAAGAGATGGTTCATTTCGAGGCCCTTGTGCCTGATGTGCAGGCGTGGAGCGCCGAGCACCCGAACCTTTATACGGTCATGACCCGCGTGCAGTACGAGGGGCGGTATGTCGAATACATCGAGCGCAAGATCGGTTTCCGGAGCGTGGAGATTCAGGGTAACCTGCTCTTGGTCAACGGCCAGCCGATCAAAATCAAGGGGGTAAACATACACGAACACGACCCCTACACCGGCCACGTGGTCAGCGAGGAGACCCTGAGAAAGGATTTCCAGCTGATGAAGGAGCACAACATCAACGCCGTGCGCACCAGCCACTACCCGCAACAGAGGCGTTTTTACGAGCTGTGCGACGAATTTGGTTTTTACGTCTGCAGCGAGGCCAATGTCGAGTCGCACGGCATGGGCTATGACCTGAGTAAAACGCTGGGCAACAACCCCCAATTTTTGGAAGGCCACCTCGATCGTTTGCGCAATATGTACGAGCGGACGAAAAATTACGCCAGCGTCATCATGTTCTCGCCGGGCAACGAGTCAGGCAACGGCTATAACTTTTACGAGGCCTACCTCTGGTTCAAAAGCCGCGAAAAACAGCGTCCGATGGCCTACGAACAGGCCGGGACGGAGTGGAACACCGACATTCGTTTCCCGATGTACCACAGCACTTGGTCGATGGAGCGTTGGGCGACGGGCAACCCCGACCGACCCTATATTCAATGCGAATACTCCCACGCCATGGGCAACAGCAACGGCAATTTGGCCGACAGCTGGGACGTGATCTACCGCTACGACCACCTCCAGGGCGGTTTTATTTGGGATTGGGTCGATCAGTCGATTTGGAAACCGGAGAACGGTGGCTATTGGGCCTATGGCGGCGATTGGGGCGTGAACGCGCCCTCGGACGGCAATTTCAACATCAACGGGCTGATAACCTCCGACCGCACCCCGCATCCTTCGATGCGTGAGGTGAAAAAGGTCTATCAAAATGTGCTGTTCGAGGCCGGAGACCTGAATGTGCCGGAAATTCGCCTGACCAACCGCCACTATTTCACCAACTTGGACGAATACGAACTGCGTTATACGATCACCGGCAACGGCAAAGAACTCTTCGCCGGACGGGCCGATTGCTCCGGTGCGCCGGGGGAAACAACCACGGTGCGCCTTGTCAACGGATTGCGCCGGACAGAACCGGCCACCGAGTACTTCCTGAATGTCTCGCTGGTGACCAAAGAGGCTACCACCCTTTTGCCCAAAGGGTTCACTGTGGCGCAGGAACAGTTCCGCCTGCCGATCTCCTCGCCACGCTTGGACGGGGCGACATTAGCCACCGCCGGTGCGCCGATCTCGGTGCAAGAGGCGGGCGATCAGGTGACCCTCTCCTCGGCCGACCTGCGCTTTACCTTCGACAAAGCCAAAGGCATGGTCACGGAGTATAAGTACAAAGGAACGGATTACATCGCCGACGGCTTCGGGTTGCAACCCAATTTCTGGCGCGGGCCGACCGACAACGACTATGGGAACGGGATGCCACGCCGGATGCAGGCTTGGAAGCAGGCCTCGAAGAACTTCCGGGTCGCCTCGGTTACCACCGAGCCGCTGGGCGAGGGGAGTGTTCGGTTGACGGTGGTCTATCAGTTGGAGCCGGTCAATACCTCGTTGCAGGTGCAATACACCCTATACACCAACGGGATGTTAGGTGTACAGGCGCGCTTGGAAGCCGCGCCCGCTGAAACGCCCGACCTGCCCCGCTTCGGGTTGCGCCTGCGTCTGCCTGTCGCTTACGACCAGCTGACCTATTTCGGCCGTGGCCCGCACGAAAATTACAACGACCGCCGCGCCGGAGCCTTTGTGGGTCGTTACACTTCGACCGCCGAAGCACAATATTACCCCTATGTGCGTCCGCAGGAAAATGGCCACAAAACCGATGTCCGCTGGCTGGCGTTGACCGACACGAGCGGAAAAGGCTTGTTGGTTTCGGCGGAAGAGACCCTCGAATTTAACGCCTTGCGCAACTCGGTGGAGGATTTCGACAGCCAAGAGGCCGACCGCCCCTACCAGCTCTATTATTACTCACAGCAAGACCCCAATCAGTTGGAAAATCGGGTCAAGAAACAGACCCACATCAACGATATTCGCCCCCGCAACTACGTGGAACTCTGCCTCGATCAGGCCATGATGGGGCTGGCCGGGGACGACTCGTGGGGCGCACGGCCTTATGAGCCTTACACGCTCAAGGCCAACCTCGTCCGCCAATACGCCTTCACCCTCGTGCCCGTCGCCTCGACCCGCGAACTCGACGAGCTGAGCCGGTATAGCTGGAGCTTTTAACCGCTCTTGCTGAGAGACATACGAATAAAAGCGAATCGGCCTGTCCTTGTGAGGACAGGCCGATTTGTTTGGCATAATCACGCGACGGTATTATTTCCAACCCATTCGTTTTTCGACACGGTCGGCGACCAATTCAAACCGGTCGAAAGGAGCAATCCAAGTCGGAATTTCTTTGTTGATCCAACTCATTACCGTTATCATCTTATCGTGAACATCGCGAATTTCATTCATATTCCAACAGATAGATTCGTGATGAAACACCCGGTTGCGGAACGCACGAAATGAATTAAGAGGCACGGATATGTTTTTTCTTTGTCGCTCGGCTTTTGGCATATAGGGGAATGCGCGGCGCAGGTCTTTCCACAACAGTTTTTCGTATTTGCGGTTGAGTAACGACACCCAAAAACCGAGTGTCAATTCGGCCACGATTTTATCGGGCGAAGAAGTTTCCTTGCGGTTGGCGATCTGCCTTTTGGCTTGTTCGATGTATTTTTTATAGAGATCGTTCATGTCCGGCTGTTTGCACAACGATTCATACCAATCGTCTTTGCCGGCAAGCGCAATAAGCTCGCGGTTCAGCGCGTTTCTTAATGCAACTTCAAACACTGAGATCGTCGGGTAGAACGCCTCGGCAAGTTCGATGTTGCATTGATAGTGTAATATGGCCTTGTCCGGATCGCCTGTGTGTGCAGCCAAATAGCGTTGCATCCGCTTGGTTGAGAATATTTTTTCCAAAAAAATTTGGTTTTGCATCTCTTTTGTATTAACTTTGTGAAGTTATCATTGTGCAGTCCCGGTCGTTCCTCTCCCAGATGATAGTAGATGCTGGTGATGAGCCCGGGTTTTTATAGCATCACAAAGATAGACAAAACGCACTCCTCTACAAGCGAGGGGTGCGTTTTTGTTTGATCTCGTGCAATCGGATTACAGCAACTCAAACCGATCGGGTTGGAGGGGTCTCTCTAAGGAGGTGAAGTGGCGTTCGACTTTTTTTAGGTAGATGTCGTCGCGGGTGATGAGGATGCCGGTCTCTTCCACGCCGCCGAATTCGGGGTTTTCGACCGTGGCGAAGACCCGCATACTTGGCGACAGGTTCATATAGGAGTTAATCAGCGGCGGGATGTTCTCCCCGAGACCTCGAATCTCCTTCGAGAGGATTTTGTAATCCTCCGCATAGCATCCCCCATTGAACAGGGCCTCCATTCGCCCCTCGTCGATGTGCAGGTCGAGGGGATAGATCGGCTCGACCAACTGGTCGGGATCGGGAAAATACTTGCGCAGGAAAAAGAGTAAGGTGTTGCGCGCCTGCTGGTTATAGTGGCCGTACATGGTGACTTTTCCGAAGAGGTAGCGGATGTCGGGGTCGTGGCTTAGGATCGCCCCGAGGCCGTCCCACAGGTTATCTAACGCATACAATCCTTTTTTATTGACACGGGTTCCCTGATAGTCGGGCGCGACAAACGAACGTCCCAACTCCAGCGTGTAAGGCAGGTATTCCTCCCGGAATTTGTCGCTGAACCGGAAATAGTGTTCAGTCGACAGGTGTGCCGGGTGGGTGCTTTTGGATACAATAAAACGATAGCCGCCCAAAATCTCCTCTTTGGCCGGATCCCAGACGATCAGTTGGCGATAACCGTCGGCGGCCAAATCTTCGTGGTCGATGTCGACCTCCTCGCCCGTTCCGCCACCGGCCTCGCGAAAGGCCAGCTCGCGCAACCGCCCGATCTCCTGCATGGTGTGTGGGCAGTTAGTGGCATCGACCACATAGATCGTGTTGCCGCCGTTGTTGGTGTGGCGCAGAAAACGCTCTGCATTCAGTTCTGCTTTCAGTACTTCCCGATCGACGGGTGCTATAATGGGTTTCATGGAGTATTATTTTGTTTCAATGTATAGGCTTGCTCGCGGAGCCATGCCGCCCACTCTTCGGGGCGTTTTTCGCGGGTAAAGGTTTGGAAAGGAATGGGCCTGCCGAAGTAAATCGACATATTTTTGTTGGGCTGGCGGAACATTTCGCCGGGCAAGAGCACCAATTCGAGGTTGAATTTCAGCCCGATTGCCTGCCGGAGCGAGGCGGTGCGGTAAAAGGCTTTCGAGTTCTGGGCATCGAAAAAAATGGGTATAATATCGCGCTGGTACTGAACGGCTTTGGTGATGACGTTCTTTTTCCAGCCGATGTCCTGCACTTGGGCACTGATCTTGCGCGAGCACAGCCCGGCGGGGAAGAGCAACACCTGATCGGCCGAGCGATACATTTTGTCCAACTCCCGGGCGTAATCGGCTGATTGTTTGCCGTATTTGTTGACCGGCACAAAGAGCGAGCGCACCGGGGCGAGGTGCATCAGCAGGTCGTTGACCATGATTTTGACCGGCCCGAAGCGGCGTTCGATCTCGGCGGCCAAGATCAGGCCGTCGATCCCGCCCAAGGGGTGGTTCGAGGCAAAGATGTATTTTTTCTCCGGGTCGATCGGGGCGGCGAGGTGAACCTGCGGGTGGTATCCCCACTCGTCGAGCACGGCCTCGATAAAAGCGGTGCCCTCCCGGTGGCCGTATTTGCGCAACACGTCGTTGATCTCCCGCTGGCGGATGAGCCGTTTGAGCCAGCCGAACAGCGGCCGGGGAATCCATTTTGCCCCTTTCGGCGAGCGGTCGCGTATGATTTGTTCGATGTCTATCTCCAGTCCCATGATTATCTTTCCGGAGACAAAGTTAATCGTTTGTTTGGAATTTCCCACGGATAAAGTTATTAACAACTCTTTCCCGAATGCTCTGTTTTCGTTACCTTTGCAACACCCCTAAAAGGAGGGATTTAGAAGCTATTTTATGAGCGAATATCATACACCTGTATTGCTAAAAGAGAGTGTCGACCTGCTAATTCAGAGGCCGGACGGGGTCTATGCCGATTTGACCTTTGGCGGCGGCGGCCACTCGCGGGAGATTCTGTCGCGCTTGGGGCGAGAGGGGCACCTCTATGGCTTCGATCAGGATTTGGATGCGATCGAGAATATTCCGGACGACGACCGGTTTACCTTTATCCGGGGCAACTTCCGTTTTCAGCGCGGTTTTCTGCGCGAGGCGGGGGTCGAGCAGGTCGATGGCATTTTGGCCGATCTCGGGGTTTCGTCGCACCATTTCGATGCCGCCGAGCGGGGCTTCTCCTTTCGCTTCGATGCGCCGTTGGATATGCGCATGAACCGCGAGGGGCGACTGACCGCCGCCGAGGTGGTTAATGGCTACGACGAGCAGGCGTTGGCGCAAATTTTCCGGGAGTATGGCGAACTCAACACCGCCGGACGCTTGGCGCGCGCCGTTGTGCAGGCGCGAAGCGACGGGGAGATCGCGACGATCGCCGAGTTGCGGGAGGCCATTGCCCCGCTGATTCCGGCGGGTGAGGAGAGTAAATTTTTGGCCAAACTGTTTCAGGCGATCCGCATCGAGGTCAACCGCGAAATGGATGCCCTGAAAATGATGCTGGAACAATCGCTCAAACTGCTTTCGCCCGGCGGCCGGTTGGTGGTCATCACGTATCATTCGCTGGAAGACCGCTTAGTCAAAAATTTCATGCGGAGCGGCAATTTCGAGGGCGAGGCCGAAAAGGATTTTTTCGGGAAAGCCAACCTGCCCTTCGAGTTGGTCGTCCGCAAGGCCATTGTGCCCTCGCCGGCCGAGTTAGAACGAAACAGCCGCTCGCGCAGTGCCAAACTCCGCGCGGCAATGAAAAAGTAAGTCAAAAAAGGAATTCATAATTCAACAAAAAAATGTTTGATAATATGAAACGAATAATCTTATTGGCATTCGCTGTGGGTGTTATGATACCCCTTGTCTCTTTTGCCCAAACTTCAACCAAAATATATGTAGATGACGGCGATTTGCCTATGTTAAAATGGGAAATAGAACCACAATTTGATAACGCATTTAATTTTTCCGAGGGGCTTGCGAGAGTGAAAATAAACGACAAATATGGTTATATCGACCAAGCAGGGCGAGAGGTTATCGCACCGAAATATGATGAAGCAAGGGGGTTTTCCGAGGGGCTTGCGCTTGTGATAATAAATGGCAAGTGGGGTTATATCGACAAAACAGGGCGAAAGGTTATCGCACCGAAATATGATGACGCATGGGTTTTTTTCGAGGGGCTTGCGGCAGTGAAAATAAACGACGAATGGGGTTATAACGACAAATGGGGTTATATAGACAAAACAGGGCAAAAGGCTATCGCACCGAAATATGATGACGCAGGGTATTTTTCTGAGGGGCTTACGATAGTGAAAATAAACGACAAATGGGGTTATATCGACAAAACAGGGCGAGAGGTTATCGCACCGAAATATGATGACGCAGGGTATTTTTCTGAGGGGCTTACGATAGTGAAAATAAACGACAAATGGGGTTATATAGACAAAACAGGGCGAGAGGTTATCGCACCGAAATATGATATCGCAGGGTCATTTTCCGAGGGGCTTGCAGGAGTGAGAATAAACGACCAATATGGTTATATCGACAAAACAGGGCGAGATGTTATCGCACCGAAATATGATGAAGCATGGGATTTTCACGAGGGGCTTGCGGCAGTGAGAATAAACGGCCAATATGGTTATATCGACAAAACAGGGCGGGAGGTTATCTCGCCGAAATATGATGAAGCATGGGATTTTCACGAGGGGCTTGCGGGAGTGAGAATAAACGGCCAATATGGTTATATCGACAAAACAGGGCGGGAGGTTATCGCACCGAAATATGATGAAGCATGGGATTTTCACGAGGGGCTTGCGGTAGTGAACATTGATGGCAAGTGGGGTTATGTTCGCTCGTTATTTTCACCCGAGAGTTACATATCCTATTATGTGAAGGCCAATCTCGAACGGTGGGAACAGAAAGATGAATTTGAAACCACTGCCGAATACCGTACACGAGTGACCGAGGCGAACCGCGACCAACGAATCAATGAATGGATTGACTACTTCTCGGACAAATGTGTTCAGACCGCGATGTACAAACAGGAAGTCCAATATGCTGAGAATAAAGGATACGATGCCGACGGTCAAACCAGCCTCATCAACTTCCCCACATTCGGCGACATAGTGGTCAAGCTCCCCAGCGCAACCGATGCGCGCGCCCTGAAAGAGAATTGGGACAAGGTGACTTTTACCTCGCCCGAGTTCGCGCGCGTGGTCGACGAAAGTGGCCAAGAGCACATTGTGTTGTCGAAACTCACTGTGGTGAACGGTGCCAACAACATACGATACAATTGGAGCGTGTATGACAACTACCCCCACAGCCAAATCACGGTGAAGCCCCAAACTTATGAGCCGGTGAGCTTTGGTTCGGAGGTGACGAATCCCAACACCACAACCCAAATTATCGACAACGGCCCCAGCGATGTCGATGTGAATATCCCCGAGACGGGTCGCCAAAAGCCCCAAACCTTTGCCGTCATATTCGGAAACGAAGATTACACACTCAGCACGGGCGATGCCTCGAAAAACGTCCCCTATGCCGCCGCCGATGCCGAAATTTTTGCCCACTATTGCGAAAAGACACTTGGCATCCCCACCCAAAACATCAGACTTGTGGTCAATGCCACAGCCGGCCAGATGCAATCCAACATCAAATGGCTGTCCGAAAAGGCCGAACTCGAAAATGGCAATGCCGAACTGTTGCTCTACTATTCGGGACACGGACTCCCCGGCGAAGATGCACACAACGACAAAGAACCCTACCTTGTTCCGGTGGACATCAGCTCCAACAATCTGGATATGGCTGTAAACCTCGGCAGACTCTACGAAACTTTGGGGCAATACCCCACCGTCAAAACAACCGTCTTGCTCGATGCTTGTTTCAGCGGCGGTGCGCGTGAGGGATCGTTGTGGGCCGACAGCAAAGGGGTCAGACTCAAACCCAAAACCAAACAACCCATCGGCAATATGGTGACCCTGACGTCGAGTTCGGGCAATGAGCGGTCGGGAGTTTACAAAGAGAAGAAGCACGGCTATTTCACCTACTTCCTGCTCAAACGCCTGCAAGAGACCAAAGGTAATGTGACATACGGCGACCTGTTTGATTATCTCTATGAGAATGTACGCAAGACCTCGCACAATGAGGGAATGCAGACCCCCGATATCATCCCCTCGCTCGTGGTTGCCAACGTTTGGAGAAGCTGGAAATTCACCAAATAAATTTTTTACGTCCCATGACCTCTTTCTCCGCAAAAAAGGCTTCTAAGCCGACAGCCAACCGCAATTTCAGGCGGTTTGCTCGGGGATTCCTGTCGGGCAACCTGTTGCGGATGCCGGAGGTGCAGGGGCGGTTGAAATATGTGTTGATCGTTGTCGGGTTTATGATCCTCTACATCGCCAACGGGTACTATTCCTATACGTTGAACAACCGGTACGACCGGCTGAATAGCGAGGTGAAGCAGTTGCGCACCCGGTCGCTCTCGCTGAGCGAAATGCGCATGACCGCGACCCGCCAAAGCGAGATCATCCGGGCGTTGCGCGAGCAGGGGATCGAGATGAGAGAATCCGTCACTCCGCCTTTGCGGGTAGAATAAGAGCTTGTATGGAAAAACACCAATCACCCATCAAACAAGGAATTACCCGGCGCGCCTGGATCGTGTACGGGCTGTTTTTCCTGTTCGGTGTGGTGATCGTCGGGCGGATTATCTTCATTCAATATGGCCCCGAGAGTGCCCGGCGGCGTGCTCAGGCGGTCGACTCGCGCACGTTCCGCACCTCGGTGATCGAGGCGGTGCGTGGCGATATTTTGGACGACGAGGGGCGATTGTTGGCCACCTCGGCTCCCTATTACATCCTGCGGATGGACTTCCGGGCGCAAGGGTTGACCGACTCTATTTTTGATTTACACATCGACGGGCTGTCGCGGCGGATGGCCGAGTTTTTTAAGGACAAAACAGCGCAACAGTATAAAAATCAGCTTCTTTCGTTTTACAAACGTGCTCAACAGCCCGGCGCGCAACGCACTTTTGGCATCGCGCCCCGGCAGGTGTCGTATGACGAATTGAGGCAGATTCGGCAGTTTCCGCTCTTCAATTACACCAACATCAACACGAGCGGTTTTGCGCCGGAGAAGGTCAATCGCCGGGTGTTGCCCTATGGCAGTGTCGCCCTGCGCACGATCGGGCGGCGGGTCAACGACTCGTTGATGTGGGGCATCGAGGGTGCTTTTGATCGCGAGTTGAAAGGAGTGGATGGTGCCGTGCGACAGCAACGCATTTCGGGGCGATTTTGGTCGGAGATTGCCGATGAAAACAACCGCGACCCGAAAGACGGGTACGATGTGGTGACAACGCTCGACATCGAGTTGCAGGATGTGGCCGACCGCGCCTTGCGGGCGCAGTTGCAAGAGGCCAAGGCGGTGTGGGGAACGGCCATTCTCATGGAGGTGGCCACCGGCGAAATCCGTGCGATGGCCAACCTGACCCGCCGGAGCGACGACACCTGTGTCGAAGACCTGAACCACGCGATCGCCCAGCGGATCAATCCGGGGTCGACCTTTAAATTGGCCAACCTGATGGTGCTCTTGGAGGATGCCGGGGTGACGCTCGACGAGGTGATCGACATCAATTACGGCACCAAACGGGTCGGGCCTCGGCTGGTCACCGACTCCCACCGGGGGCCTCAGACGATGACCCTGCGCGAGGCTTTTTATCAATCGTCCAACGTGGCCTTTGCCCAATTGATCTACGACCATTACCGCGACTCGGTGCGCGGGGTGAAGACCAACCAACAACGCTATGTCGACCAGCTGACCCGCCTCGGAGTAAGGGATTCGTTGCCCTTTCAATTGGAAGGGTTGCGGTCGCCGCGCGTACACGACACCGAGGCCTCGACGTGGAGCGATTGGTCACTGCCCTCGATGGCTTACGGCTATGAGTTGGAAATGACCCCGCTCCAGACCCTCTGCCTCTACAACGCGGTGGCCAACGGCGGCAAGATGATGGAGCCGATGATTGTCAAAGCGTTACAACAATACGGACAGACGGTTAAAACCTACCGCCCCCGGGTGCTTCGCGAGCGGATCAGCTCGCCGAAGACCATCGCGCTGGCGCAAGAGGCCCTGCGGGGCGTGGCCACCGACGGGACGGGCAAAACCCTGCTGATCGACGGGCTGGACATCGCCGTGAAGACCGGAACGGCTCAGGTGCCGGTGGTCGGGCGGGGGTACAGTCGGCAGGATTATTTGGCCACGCTGGTCGGTTATTTCCCCGCCGATGCGCCGAAATATTCGCTGATCGTCGCCATTCAGACTTACACCGGAGCGGGTGGGGGGTCGCTCTATTACGGCGGGTCGTTGGCCGGGCCGGTCTTCAAGGCGATCGCCGAACGGGTCTATGGCAAGAGCGTGGAGTGGAACCCGCCGGTGGCCAAACAGTTAGAAAAAAGCGAAGTGTTGCCCCTGGTTCGGGGCGGGGAGTACGGGCCGACCAGGCAGGTGCTCAACCGGTTGGATGTCTCCTATCCGACCGATAGCCGCCGCGACGATTGGGTCGCTCCCCGGCGCGACAGCACGGGCACGCTGAGCCTAAGCCCGGTGGCGGTCGACGAGGGTGTGGTGCCCGAGGTGAGCGGCATGGGGTTGCGCGACGCGGTGCGGCTGTTGGAGAGCCGGGGGATGCGGGTGACCTTCTCGGGCAAGGGCGGCGTTGTCCGTCAATCCGTTGCCGCCGGAAGCCCGATTAGCGCCGGAGAGAGCATTCATTTAACACTATCTCAATAAAATGAATACAAATCAATCACTCGGAGCTTTGTTGCAAGGCCTTGAAATCGAGGCCGTAAGAGGTTCGCTGGAGAGGCCGGTGAGTGGCATCGACATGGATTCACGGCAGGTGCAGGCCGGGACGCTCTTTGTGGCCCTGCGCGGCACCCAATCCGACGGACACGCTTACATCGCCGGGGCAATCGCCCGGGGAGCAACAGCCATTTTGTGCGAAGCGTTGCCCGAGGAGATCGAACCGGCGGTCACTTATGTGCAAGTGGCTGACACGCAGGCTGCTTTGGGCGTGTTGGCGGCCAATTTCTACGACCGTCCGAGCGAAAAACTCCGTTTGGTGGGGGTGACGGGCACCAACGGCAAGACCACCACGGCCAGCCTGCTCTACGAAATGTTCCGCCGGTTGGGCTACAAGGTGGGGCTGATTTCGACGGTGATTTACCGGGTCGACGACCGCTCCATCGCCTCGACCCATACCACGCCCGATGCGATCAGTCTGAACCGCCTCTTGGCCGAGATGGTCGAGGCGGGGTGCGCCTATTGTTTTATGGAGGTTAGCTCACACAGCATTGTTCAGCATCGCATTGACGGTCTGCATTTTGCGGGCGGTATCTTCACCAACCTGACCCACGACCACTTGGACTATCACGCCACCTTTGCCAATTACCGCGACGCCAAAAAGGCCTTTTTCGACTGCCTGCCCAAGGGGGCCTTTGCGCTGGTCAATATTGACGACAAAAATGGCCGGGTGATGACCCAAAACACGCGGGCCGCCGTGAGGAGCTATGCGCTGAAAAGTTTTGCAGACTTCAAATGCCGGATCCTCGAATCCCACTTCGACGGGATGTTGTTGGATATTGATTCTCAGGAGGTTTGGGTTCATTTCTTGGGTCGATTCAACGCCTATAACCTCTTGGCGGTCTATGCCACGGCACTTTTGTTGGACCAGGAGCGGCAACAGGTGTTGACCGTCCTGAGCGAGTTGGTTCCGGTCAGTGGCCGGTTCGAGTTTGTCCGCTCGGCGGAGGGGGTGACCGCCATTGTCGATTATGCCCACACGCCCGATGCGTTGGACAACGTGTTGGCCACGATCAACGAGATTCGCCGACCGGAGCAGAAGCTCTACACCGTGGTCGGTTGCGGCGGCGATCGCGACCGGGAGAAGCGTCCGGTGATGGCGCGGATTGCCGGAGAAAAGAGCGATATAGCCGTGCTGACCTCCGACAACCCTCGCTTCGAGAAGCCGGAGGATATTTTGGACGAGATGAAAGCCGGGCTTGACCCGACCATGAAAGCGTTGGTCATCACCGACCGGCGCGAGGCGATCAAAACGGCGGTGGCCCTCGCTCAGCCCGGCGACATCATTTTGGTGGCGGGCAAGGGGCACGAAGATTACCAAATTATTGCCGGGGTGAAGCACCACTTCGACGACAAAGAGGAGTTGCGTAACTTGTTTGGTTTGAATTAAATAATAAAGGAATATGATTTATTCACTATCAAAATACCTCTCGACCCATTTCGATATTCCCGGTACGGGGATGTTTCAATACCTGTCGTTCCGGGCGGGAATGGCGATTATTTTTGCGCTGATTATCGGGATGATCTTCGGCAAGCGGATCATCCGCCTGCTCCAACGCCGACAGATTGGCGAGGAGATTCGCAACCTCGGCCTCGAAGGGCAGATGGAGAAAAAAGGGACTCCCACCATGGGCGGGCTGATTATCCTGCTGGCCATTTTGGTTCCCATTCTCCTGTTCGGCGACTTGAGTAATATCTATGTGATTCTGATGATTGTCTCCACCGTCTGGCTGGGGATTATCGGCTTTATCGACGACTACATCAAGGTGGTTCGGAAGAAGAAAGACGGCCTGAGCGGACGCTTCAAGATCGTGGGGCAGGTGGGTCTGGGGATCATCGTCGGGATAACCATGTGGATGAACAACGACATTGTCGTGCGCACCGAGACCGAACGTTCACCGCAGGCGCAGGCCGTCGTGTTCGACGATTTTTACGGCAATCCGGAGCAGGTTTACCTTTCGGCTCCCGAAAAATCGACCCAAACGACCATTCCTTTTTTCAAGGACAACGAATTTGATTACGCCATGTTGGTGCCCGACAGTTGGGATGCGGGCCGGGTGGTGAGCTGGCTGGTTTATGTGCTGGCGGCCATCTTCATCATCACAGCGGTCTCCAACGGAGCCAACCTGACCGACGGCTTGGACGGGCTGGCGGCGGGGGTGTCGGCGATCATCGTCGTGGTCTTGGGGGCGTTGGCCTACCTCTCGGGGAACTTGATCTATGCCGGTTACCTCGACATCATGTACATCCCCACGAGCGGCGAGCTGTTGGTCTATGCGGCGGCTATGGTCGGGGCGTTGCTCGGCTTTTTGTGGTACAACGGCTATCCGGCGCAGGTCTTCATGGGCGACACGGGCAGTTTGGCCATCGGCGGGGTGATCGCCGTCTTTGCCCTGCTGATCCGCAAAGAGTTGCTTCTGCCCATCCTGTGCGGGATATTTTTTGCCGAATCATGCTCGGTGATGATACAGGTCGGCTATTTCAAATACACCAAGAAAAAATACGGGGAGGGTCGGCGCATTTTCCGCATGAGTCCCCTGCATCACCACTATCAGAAGGGAGGCTATCCGGAGTCGAAAATCGTCCTGCGCTTTTGGATTGTGCAGTTGTTGTTGGCGGCCATTACCCTCATTACGCTTAAAATCAGATAATTGTGAAAAAAATGATAAATAATCCGACTGAAGCGATTAAACGCATTGTGGTTTTGGGCGGCGGCGAGAGCGGATACGGCTCGGCGGTGTTGGCGCGGGTCAAGGGGTTCGATGTATTTTTGTCGGACTCGGGAACGATTACACCCGCTTATAAAACCAAGTTGGAGGAGTGGGAGATACCCTACGAGGAGGGCGGCCACACGGCGGAACTGATCTTGAATGCCGATCTGATTGTCAAAAGCCCCGGCATCCCCGACAAGGCCTCGATGATTCGGGCGATCCGCGAAAAGGGGATAAAAATCGTCTCCGAAATCGAATTTGCCGGTTGGTACAACCGCGCTCGAACGATCTGCATCACAGGCAGTAACGGCAAGACGACGACCACCACGCTGACTTATGAAATCCTGAAGCAGGGAGGCCTCAACGTGGGCTTGGGGGGCAACATCGGGGCGAGTTTTGCCTATCAGGTGGCCACCGAAGAGCACGATTGGTATGTGTTGGAGCTGAGCAGTTTCCAATTGGACGGAATGTTCGATTTTCGGGCCGATGTGGCTGTGTTGATGAACATTACGCCCGATCATTTGGATCGCTATGACTATCAGCTTCAAAACTATGCCGACAGCAAATTCCGGGTGATTCAAAATCAGGGCAAGGATCAGGCCTTTATCTATTGCGACGACGACCC
>JAISHQ010000052.1 GCA_031262465.1 Rikenellaceae bacterium | reverse complement strand
TGGAGGTAAAATGGTGTCCGGGGTGTGGAGACCATGCCATTTTGGCCGCCGTCCAAAAGGCGTTGCCCACCGTGGCCGCCGAGCAAAACCTCGGCCACGAACGCTTTGTCTTCGTCTCAGGGATCGGCTGTTCGTCGCGCTTCCCTTATTATATGAACACGTTTGGCTTCCACAGCATCCACGGCCGGGCGGCGGCGATCGCCTCCGGGGTCAAGGTGGCCAACCCCGACCTCTCGGTTTGGGAGGTGACCGGCGACGGTGACGCGCTGGCCATCGGTGGGAACCACTTCATCCACGCCGTGCGCCGCAACGTCGACATCAACATCCTGCTCTTCAACAACGAAATTTACGGGCTGACGAAAGGGCAATATTCACCCACCTCGAAATTGGGCAAGATCACCAAAACTTCCCCCTTCGGGACGGTCGAAAAACCCTTCCTGCCGGGCGAATTGGTCATGGGTGCGCGGGGCACTTTCTTTGCCCGTTCGATCGACGCCGAGTTGGCACTGACTCAAAAATGCTTGGAAGAGGCCGCCCGTCACAGTGGTGCATCGGTGGTCGAAATCTTGCAGAATTGCGTGATTTTCAACGATAAAGTGCACAACGATTTCGCCGACAAGAGCGTTCGTGCCGACCGCACAATTGTCCTCGAAGACGGCCAGCCGATGATCTTCGGCAAGGATCGCAACAAGGGCTTGGTACAAGCGGGCAACCAATTGGCCGTGGTCACGATTGGCGAAAACGGTATCACCGAAGCAGATGTTTTGGTACACAACGCCGGTGAACCCAACCCGATCGTCCACACGATGTTGGCCACCATGCAGTACCCCGAATTTCCTATCGCCCTCGGCGTGATCCGCAACGTTGCCGACGGAGCTTACGACGCCCGCGTGCGCGATCAGGTCGAAGAAGTACGCCAAAAAGCCACCATTCACTCCGTTCAAGAACTGTTGGAGGCCGGCGAAACTTGGACAGTGGAATAGCATCTATGAAATTATGAATTATGAATTATGAATGGGGCTTCGCCGCACAAAATGAGTAAGGCAGAGCAAAGACAAATAATTTATAATTCATAATTCCCACTTTCTACAACGCGCTTCGGTTGTTTCAAACACACTTGAAATGACCGGGGCGCGTTTTCTTTTGTAACAATTTCGGATTTTGTCCGTTGTATTGTTTAGAGTTTGTTTGGATTTTTCCGCCGAAGCTATTTTTTAGCTATCTTTGAGGTTGTTTTTTACCTGAAACGAGGCGCAATGCGGGACATTGTAACGAGTTGCAGGTGAAAAAGAAACCAAAGAGAGCAAAAAAGAGCGAGAGCGGGAAATTCCAAACAAGCTCTCATTACCCAAATTTCGGTTTCTTTATTTTTCGAGAAACTTTTTTGATTGACGTGCAACATTCAACCTCATTTTTTCATCTTATTCACAGAATAAGGGTATTTTACACAACCCGGTGAGCGAAAAACAACAGATAAAGCGGTGCCAGCAGGGCGACGCAAAGGCGTTAAAGGAGATTTACGAGCGGTATGCCACCCAGATGCTCGGGGTCTGTTACCGCTATGTCAATAACCGGGAGACGGCCCGCGATCTGTTGCACGACGGTTTTATCACGGTCTTTACCAAGATCGGCGATTTTCGGGGCGAGGGTTCGTTCGAGGGGTGGTTGAGGCGTATTTTTGTCACGACCTCGTTGGGTTACCTCCGCAAAAATGCAAACTTTCAGGAGGATGCCCGCCCGGTCGACGAGATGTACGATTTGCGTCACGACGGAGCCTCGGCTCTGGAGGCGATGTCGGCACAGGAACTCGTCGAGACGATTGGGCAGATGCCCGACGGATACCGTACCGTGCTGAACCTCTACGCCGTAGAAGGCTATTCACACAAGGAGATCGCCGAGCTGTTACACATCAGCGAAGCCACCTCCCGCTCACAATACTCCCGCGCCCGAACCTTTCTTCAGAAAAACCTGAAGAAAATGGAAGCGGTATAAAGGAAAGGAAAAATGAAAAGCCAATTCGAACAGCAACTGCAAGAGAAACTGCACGACTTCACGATGAAGCCCGCCCCGGATGACTGGACAGTCATCGAGCGGAGCTTGGGCATCGACGTGCCGGTTCGCAAGCGGGTGCCTCTCTATCGCATCGCGGCGGTGGCCGCCGTGTTGGTGTTGGCGATTGGTGTGGGCGGTTTTTCCCTCTTCCGCTTTGAACCTGCGGTCTCGCCGGTGGCTCCGCTGACGGCTTTGGCCGAACCGGTGACCTCTTCGGTGATTGTGACTTCGGCGCAGGATATTCTTCCGGAAAATGAAGCGTTGGAGGCGGTCAAAAAACTAAAGGAGACGATCGACCGGGCCAATGCTCCTGCCTCGTCTGCCCGGCTAACGGCTATGGCTGTTGAGGCTTCTTTGCCTGTATCGGATCAATCGCTTCAGTCTACGCTAACTTCGCCGAATCAGCCGGTTTCTGCGGAGGACAGGAACGCCGGCCGGGAGCAAAACAGCCGCAACAACGTCACAACCCGAAGCTATACTGCCCCGACCAATGGAAATTACACGGTGGCATCCGCTTCACCCGCCCGTTTGCGACCCAATGCCAATTGGGCGTTGTCGCTCTTCGCCGGAGGTATGGGAAGCGACCGCGAGAGCCGAACCGGTGTCCGGACGATGGTGAACGACTTCGCGCAGAACGGCATCTATACGCTGTCGAGCGCAGACAACGGGCTGAGGTCGGATTACCTGATTGATTATCACGGCTACTCCAATGCCGAACTGCCGATGGCCGAGGTGGCTCCGTGGAACCACGCCCTGCCGCTGAGCTTCGGGTTCATGCTTCGCCGCAACCTGACCGACCGTTGGGGCATAGAGACCGGGATCACCTATTCTTACCTCGCCTCGAAACAGACCACCTCCACGCTCCAGAGGCGGCAACAGTTGCATTACCTCGGCATCCCCGTGGCTGTTACCTATACTCCACTCAGAACCAACTCTTTCGATTTCTACCTGCGGGCGGGCGGTGCGGCCGATTTCAACATCGCCGGGCGATCGTCGCTCAAAGCGGCTTCGGCTCAGCCCGAAGTTCAGCACTTCACCCAAAAGGGCGTGCAATGGTCGCTCGCGGCCAACGTGGGTGTGATGTATAACCTCACACCTGCCGTCGGCCTCTATTTCGAGCCGGGCGTGAGCCACTATTTCCCCTTCTCCAGCCAACTGGACTCGTATTGGAAAGAAAATCCCACGAGTGTTAATCTGAAAGTCGGGGTAAGAACTTCCTTTTAGTTCTCCTTTTCTCTCTTTTTTTCTACCCCGTGCAACGTTTTGCCCGCGAGGGGCATCTTGCTATTGTAAGTTAGGTGTAATATTTTCCGTATTTCATAGGCTGTAAGAGTCTGTTTAAATTTGTATCCGAAGTTATTTGTGCCACATTTCGAGTGATTTTTTTGCGCACGAGGCGGCGAATAGTGGTTCCTATTTAACAACTCGCGGGTGAAAAAAGCGCCGAAATGTGGTGCAAAGAACAAGAGCTATAAATTTTAAACAGACTCTTAGGAAAGAGAAAGCAAAACTTGTACCAAAAATGGGGAACTTACCCGATATACTGCCGGAGCTTCTCGGGAAAGAGGATGGTGACGGCCTTGCGATCGACGTAGATCGACCCTTCGTCGGACATCTCCCCGATGGCTCGCGCCAGCGCGGGACGGGTCACCCCGAACAGCTCGGCCATCTCGCGCTGGGTCAGCTCCAGGCGCAGGGTGTCCGACCCGGCGATTTCGGCCTGATCCAACAGGTAACGGGAGAATTTGCCCTTGATCGTCTTGAAGGTGCGGTAAACGATTTTGTCCGAGAGCGGTTTGGTGGCATCGGAGATCAGGGTCAGGAAATTTTCAAGCAACCGCCTGTGCCGCTGGAGCAGAGCCGTCCACTCCCCTTTGCCGATCGAAACGACCGTGACCGGCGTTTCAGCGACCCAATGCACCGGAAAACGGTTGTCCGGGGCGTAGAGCAACCCCGGCGAGATCACTCCCGGTGCCCGCAGGCGTTCGACAGGCAGGGTCTCGCCGATGGCCACGGTGGCCTCGCACCGGAGCACGCCTTCGGTCAACAGCATCAGGGCGTGGCAAGGAACACCCCGCAGGGCGATAATATCCCCCTTTTCGGCCAATTGCGTCTGCGGCTGAGCGGTCGCCCAAAGCGAGTCGAACTCCTCAGCCGTCAACCCCTCGAACAGCGGGGTCGATAAGAGTGTGTGGGTCATAATCTGTATGATTTGTTACAAATGTAGGGAATTTTTCGGATACAAACAGCCATTCGCCCGCCTATTTTTTTCAATTTCTTCTTGTTTTATCAAAATTATGCACTATATTTGCCCCGTTAAAACGTAACAAAACACAAAGCACAGCACAATGACTTTCTCGGTTAATTTTTTTGGTTTTTATTTTTACTTCTATTTTACCAAAAATAGACCGGGACTGTGTGGCTGTTAGTAAAGAAAAAAATCAAACAGAATAACAAAGAATCCCGGTCTAACGACCGGGATTCTTTTTTTACGGTATGAAAACTTTTAAAGACCAAAATACTGCGTTACGCTCCCGAGGCAAAATGCTCGAGTACGTTTAGTACACTGCGCTTTTGCCTCGGTCGCAAGCCTTGTCTTTTGGCCTTTAAAAGCTTTCATGAAAAAAAAGAAAGAGAGAGAATATGAACGAAGACGTAGCAAAACAGATGCACTCCCAGTACGGAGAGCAGACACCGAGGGTCGCCATTCAGGGCTATGCGGGGAGTTTCCACCAGATCGTGGCTTATGAGGCATTGGGCGAGGGTATCGAGATTGTGCCGTGTGCCACCTTCCGCGAGTTGGGGGCCAAGGTCGAAAGCGGTGAGGCGGATATGGCGGTCATGGCGATCGAAAATTCGATTGCCGGGAGCATCCTGCCCAACTACAACATCCTCCAGCGCGGAAGCCTCAAGATTGTGGGCGAGGCTTTTCTCCAAATCCGCCAACACCTGATGGTCAACCCGGGCGTTCGGTTGGAGGAGATCACCGAGGTACACTCCCACCCGATGGCCCTGCAACAGTGTGCCGATTACCTCGACCAATACCGCTGGAAATTGGTCGAGACCGAAGATACCGCCCTCAGCGCGCAAAAAGTGGCCGAATCGGGCCTGCGCCACGTGGCAGCGATCGCCGGAGAGCTGGCCGCTGATCTTTATGGACTGGATATTGTCGCCCGCGACATCCACACGATCAAAAACAACCACACCCGTTTCCTGATCCTCGCTCCGGAAAAGAGCGAAATCGTCGCCCACGGTGCTGACAAAGCCTCGATCTATTTCAAGACCGACCACCAGCAAGGCTCCCTGTTCCGGGTGCTCCGGGCATTGGAAAACACCGATATGAACATGACCAAACTGCAATCGTACCCGATCCCCAGCGAGCCTTGGCACTATATGTTCCACGTCGACATGGAGTTCGGCAACGTCGAGAGCTTTCTCCGCACCCTCGACGCCATGCGCGCCGAGACCCAAGAGATGCGGGTGTATGGCATATATAAACGAGG
>JAISHQ010000038.1 GCA_031262465.1 Rikenellaceae bacterium | reverse complement strand
CCGATGGCTTACCGGGGTAAGTCAAGGATCGAAGCTGGAAAAGGGGCCGACGAGAGTCCGAAATAAATCATAAATTTTTACTCTATTAAAATGGTTCAATAATTTTTCGACTTTACTTAGATGATCGAATACAAAAAAACAACGCTTTCCAACGGCCTGACTGTCATCGCCCACCGGGATAATTCGACCCCGATGGCGGCGGTCAATGTGTTGTACAAAGTCGGGGCGAGAAACGAGCATCCGGATCACACGGGCTTTGCCCACCTGTTCGAGCACCTGATGTTCGGCGGTAGCATCCACATCGCCGAATACGACACCCCGGTTCAGTTGGCCGCCGGCGAGAACAACGCCTTTACAAATAACGACTATACAGACTATTACATCACCTTACCCAAGGAAAACATTGAGACGGCCTTTTGGCTCGAATCCGACCGGATGTTGCAATTGGCCTTCAACGAAAAGAGCTTGGAGGTACAGCGCAAAGTGGTGGTCGAGGAGTTCAACCAACGGTACCTGAATCAGCCTTATGGCGACCTGTGGCTGTTGTTGCGGCCGCTGATCTACCGCGTTCATCCCTACCGCTGGGCGACGATCGGCATCGCCCCGGAGCACATCACGCAGGCCACGATGGCCGAGGTCAAGGCCTTTTACCGCCGCTATTACAACCCGGACAACGCCATTCTCTCCGTGGCGGCCGACATGGAACACGAGCAGGTTTTCGACTTGGCGCAGAAGTGGTTCGGCGATATTCCGCGCGGTGAGGCCTTTCACGACGACATTCCGGCGGAGCCTGAGCAGACCGAGGCGCGGCGACTGGAGGTCACGCGGGCAGTGCCGGCCACGGTGGTGATGATCGTTTTTCGCATCGGCGCGCGCCTCAGCTCCGAATTTGTGGTGTGCGACGTGATCTCCGACCTGCTCTCCAACGGCAATTCGTCCCGCCTCTACCAGCGTCTGGTCAAGGAGCGCGGCCTCTTCTCGGGGGTCAACGCCTATGTGACCGGCGACATCGACCCGGGGCTTTTTGTCGTCACCGGCCACCTGCTCAGCGGGGTCTCGACCGACCAGGCCGAAGAGGCTCTGTGGGGCGAACTCGATGCGCTGAAAACCGATGATATTGCGGACGAAGAGTTGGAAAAAGTGCGCAACAAATACGAATCGGGCGTGATTTTCGGGGAGATCAACGGCATGAACAAGGCGATGAACCTCGGCTTTTACGAGATGTTGGGCGACATCGACCTCATCAACCGCGAGGTCGACGTTTTCCGCGCCATTACCCGCGAGGACATTCGTCGCGAGGCCGAACAATTGTTTGTTCCCGAAAAAAGTAACACCCTCATTTACCGCAGTGAACATGAATCTCGATAGAACCCACCAGCCCCCCATCCGGATCCCTGAATCCGTCCCCGTGCTCTTCCCGGTCGAACATACCGCCGGGAACGGGGTGAAACTCTACGCCATTGAGGCCGGGGAACAGGAGCTGATCCGCCTCAGTCTGGTCTTTCGCGCCGGAACCCGCTTCCAATCGCGCTCGTTTTTGGCCTCGGCCACGGTCAATATGCTGATCGAGGGGAGCCGGAAATACTCGGCGCAGGAAATTTCCGAGAAGATGGATTTTTACGGGGCCTATTTCGATGCCTCGGTCGATCGCGATTACGCGGTGGTCAGCCTCTGCTGTCTGTCGAAATTCCTGCCCGAAATGCTCGATATTTTAGAGCAATCGGTCGTCTATCCGACTTTTCCCGAGGCAGAATTGGATACCTATAAAAACAAACGCAAGCAAAACCTGCTGATCGAGCGGGAAAAAGTTGCCTCGCGAGCCCGCGAGCTTTTTG
This sequence comes from Rikenellaceae bacterium, assembly GCA_031262465.1. Lineage (GTDB taxonomy): Bacteria > Bacteroidota > Bacteroidia > Bacteroidales > Rikenellaceae > JAJQAW01. The sequence continues at coordinate 7,777 of JAISHQ010000038.1, read as the reverse complement.
GCGAGGCACTCTACGGCAAGGGGCACCCTTACGGGCTGTATGGCCTGCCGCAAGAGTATGACGGGCTGAAAGCGAGCCAATTGAAGGCGTTTTTCAAAACATTCTACCACGCCGGAAACTGCTTTGCGGTGGCCAGCGGAAAAGCCTCGGCAGAAAATATCGCCCAAATCACCGACTTCCTGAACCGTCTGCCGAGCGGTGGCGCGGTCTCGTTCACCGAATTGCCCGCCGTCAAGCCCCTGTTCCGCGTGGTCGAAGAGCGGGCGGGTGCGCTCCAGTCGGCTATCCGCATCGGCAAAGTGCTCTTCCCTCGGACACACCCCGATTTTATCGGGATGCAGGTGCTTCTGATGCTCTTGGGCGGCTATTTTGGCTCGCGGCTCATGTCGAACCTGCGCGAGGAGCGGGGATACACTTATGGCGTGGTTGCCTCGATGGTCAACCTCGAAGACTCCGGCTACATGGCCATTGGCACTGAGGTGCGGGCTGAGTTTACCGAAGATGCGGTAAAACAGGTGTTTGCCGAAATCGCCCGCCTGCGGGACGAGGCGGTCGGCAGTGAGGAACTGACGCGGGTAAAAAACATGATTACCGGCGAATTTATGCGCATCCTCGACGGCTCCTTCGGGATCGCCGACGTGACGATCGAAAACGTCCAAAACCGCACCAGCAACGAATACGTCAATCGCTACCTCAAAGAGGTTAAGGCCATTACCCCCGCCCGCCTCCAATCCCTCGCCCAAAAATACCTGAAGGAAGAGGGCTTCGTCACCGTCATCGTCGGCAAACCCTAAATCGCTGTGACGAACAGAATTGTCGCCCCCTTAAAAGCAAATAAAAACCCCGAATGCCGCAGTGGGCATCCGGGGTTTTTCCCTATTGTAATGAAAATATTAGAAGCCGCCGGGGCCGCCGCCCATCATGCGTTGCATCATTTCGGCTTCTTTGTCGGTGTAAACTTTGAACTGTTCTTTGGTCAGGATTTTAGCAATGGCCTGATTGGTTTTTTCGTGCAGTTCCTGCATTTTCTGCATATTGGCCTGCATATCGCCCTGGCCGCCACCTTGTTCGAAGAGTGCGCGCATGGCTTCCATCTGTTTGGTCAGTTCGGCCTGCACTTTTGTCTTCTGATCTGCGGTAATTTCGGGAATTTCATCTAAATTCACGCCGAAACGCGGTTGACCACCTTGTCCTTGCGGACCGCCCTGCGGACGACCTCCTTGCGGGGGTTGAGCCACCGCCGCTGCGCAAGCCAGGAAAAGCATACACAGCATCATTGTTACTTTTTTCATTGTTTTTAGTTTTAGTTTAAATACGGTTAAAGGTTTTACGCCATACGTTCTATGGTGAGATCAAAAGTAAGAGAGTGATGCTTGGTGTGCAAATAAAATAGACAGATCGGCGATTCGGATCGACAAAAAACGCAAATTGGTCGATTTTTTGCATCTGCCGTTGGTCTAAATGGAAGGTTAAAAGGTTATGAAGAGAGGCCTCAAGTGGTTCATAATTATCGGCGGGAGTATCGCCGCGATTGTCCTGATCCTTGCGATCGGTGCCGGTGTGGTTCGGCGGATGGTCGAGCGGGAGTTGGCGCAGATGGATTTGGGCGATGTGCGGGTGACGTGCGAGTCGGTTCGTGTCGACCTCGTTCGGCAGGTTGTCCGCCTTCGGGGCATCACCCTGCGCACGCGCGAGCGAGAGATTTCCGCCGATTCGTTGCACGAAAGCCTTGTGCAGTACCTCGATGTCACGATCGAGGGCATCACCCTGCGCGGGATCACGATCGGCAAAATCCGGAAACGGGAGTTCGATTTCAACGCCTTGCTCGTCGAATCGCCACGAGCCACGCTGGTGACCCGGCGTTTGGAGTCCGATTCCTTGCCCGAACGGGAAACCACCCAATCGAAACTGAACAGGTTGGGAATTAAACGGGTCGAGGTCACTCGCGGCTCGTTGGATTGGCGGCAGATTACCGAAACGGATACCCTGCAATACCTTGTGCATGAGTTAGATGTGCAATCAGAAAACCTCTCGGTCGATTCGACCCATCAGGCGCGTGCCCGCTTCTTGTACAGCGACCGGGTGCAGGGGAGTGTCGGCGGATTTAGCCATACATTGGCGCGGGGCGATTTGCTGTTGAGCCTCGACTCGCTGGCGTGGGATTCGTCCACGGGGCGCATCTCCGTGACCCGCGCCGCCCTCTTGCCGCAACACCCCAAAGCGCAGTTTACTCGCCGCTCGGCGACCCACGCTGATTACATCGAGGCTCGCGCGGATAGCATGGAGGGTTACGGCGTTGATTTTCACTCGCTCTGGAGCGGGCAAGGGCTTCAGGTCGACAGCCTCCACGTGGCCTCGGGGCAGTTGGAGAGCTACAAAAATCGCCAGCTGAAATACCCCCGGAAAGTGAAGCCGATGTTCCATACCGTCATTCAGCGACTGCCTATTTCTCTGAATATCAAAGTATTGAAAGTCAATCATTTCAATGCCGCTTACGAGGAGTTAGCCGAAAACGGCCGTGCGCCGGGGCGGATCACGTTCGACAGCCTCGCGGCCTCGGTCTATGGGCTGACGAACCGCGTCGAGCGTGAGGACCAGTATGTTGAACTGTACGCCTCGGGGCAGGTGATGAATCGCGGTGATTTTCAAGCGGTTGTATCCATGCCTGTCGATTCGCTGAACGACCACTTCGAGGTCAAGGCCACCCTCCAATCCCTCCCCCTATCCGCGCTCAACCCGATGATTGTCCCGCTGGCGCAGGTCGAAGTCAGCGCAGGGGCGATCTCCCGGATGGATTTTACCCTCGCCGGCAATAGTTCTTCGGCGCGGATGGAGATGGTCATGCGGTACAACGGGCTGGAAATCGCCGTGATGCGGATGCGCCGAGGCCGCTGGCAAGAGCGAGGAGCGATCTCCAACCTGCTCAATTGGGCGGTCATCCGACAGGATAATCCGGACAAAAACGGCCTGCGAACCGCCCGAACCACCGTTCGCCGCGACCCGTACCGCTCAGCATTCAACTACCTCTGGAAAGGCATCTCCGCCGGTGCCCTCGAAACCGTCGAAACCGGCACCGCCAAACGATTGCTGAAAGAGTAAGAGAATTTCATCTATTTTTATTATCAATATGATTACCGTCATACCGATGGCGAACTGTTTTCAACGGTAGCGAAAACAAATAAAAATAGGTTTTTATTTGGGTCTCTTTTTTATTTGCTTGAAAAATTCGACGCGAAACTTTGCTTCTTTAAAAATATGTAAATTCGTATTTGAAACCTTAGTCTTTTCAAGTTTTGTACAAATATCATCTATATCATTAAGATTAATTTTCTTCAAAATATTTTGGTCATCAAGAACAAATCTTTTTTCAATTAAATCATTTTCATCTATTGGAATGTTTTGTTTTTTCAAAATTTGCCTTATTCTTTCATCAACATATAAGCCCCCTACGGTTACAACTTTTATTTTAGACTCATTTATTTTATCTATAATTTTATCAATATCTTTTAAGGTCTTATCTTTTATAATGGGCCTTAAAAAGAGAGCCACATTATATCCATTATTAATTAAGTATTTAGCATTGTCAAATCTTTCCTTTTGATTGTTTTTTTCAATACTGTAATCTGTTAAAGTAGAGATAGAATAATTTATAACAAGATTTGGATTCTTGGGGATAGTCAATAGTTGTTTGTGGGTTAAATTATATCTTGTAGAGACATGAATAGGGTTCTCTAGTTTTTTAAATCTCTCTATTAAATAACAAGTTGCTTCAAAGTGTTTCTCTTGAAATGGGTCATTAAAGCCTCCTAACATAATAGTTGTACCATTTATCCCCTCTTCAAACCTACTGTCGTTCAGTACAAGGAAGGACAAACATCGAGCCAATTTCATTGGTTGAATTAACTCGTCCTTTTTAACGAGACTTTTCGTATAGCAAAATTTACAACTCCCATCACAAGATAATCCACTACTGATATATACGGTATTTCGTTCGATGTTCCATATAATATATTTTTCCTTTTCAAATTCGATAAATTCATTGGCGTTTTTTAAGAATTCTAATTCTTTTTCAATGAATTTTTTCAGATCTTCAGAGGCATGTTTTTCATTGAATAATATTGTTGGTGCTTTACCTCTGTGAGAAACATTCGAGTAAGGACTTAATAAAAAATAATTATTGTCTCCTTTTATCCTAGCATACATATAGTTAAATCCTTGATTAAGCATTTTTATTGAAGATATATTTTGAATTTTTTTAAAGGAAATATATGTTTCTAAAATGTCTACTTCTGTCTTCAACTTAACTTCTGATTTCTCAAAATACCGATTGCTAATCTCGATAGGATTTGGAAGATATACATTCAAAATTCCACCTTGAGAAGAAAAGTTAGAGAAAAATTCTAAGTTATTGTCAAACCAATATTCAGGCATATAAAATACACATAAATCCACCTCTTTTGCGTCTTTGATTAGCTTATGCCATTCAACATCAGAATACGAATAAAATATTTCTTCAACTTCTTTTAATGAAATTTCATTAAGTTGCAGTTTGATTAATTCCTCATTATTTGTAATAGCATTATTGGCTTCTGTTGCTAATTTTATAAATTCTAATTTACATTCTTCCTTGATTATTGTGTTTTGAATCTGGTTGGCAGTATTGTTAAATGTGTTAAAAATCAAGGCTGTAACGATGTATGTACAACAAACAGGAATAAAATTAAGAGCTAGTGTTTTTATTAAGTCTCTGTTCTGAGTCGTTATTTCAAAATCGTCTATGTATATTGCAATAAGCAATGCTACGATTGCAATTATTAATGCAAGCACAACTGTTGCCCACTTGAAATGAGCAACTAGCTTTTTGTAAAGCTCATTTAACTTAATAATAAAAACACTCATGACTGCAAATATACACAAAAAAATTGTTTAATCAGCGATTAACCACCGTTTGAAACGGCGAAAAAAATAATTTTTTGTACATTTGAAACGGAAAACCTGTACATCTGAAATTTCCGATTATATCAAATCGAATCAAACAATCACATTTTCCCTAACCCCTCCTCCAAATACCGAAAAACACCCGGCAGGTCGTTGGGGGAGAACCAGGCGGTGTGGTGGTCGCGGCGGAACCAAGTCAGTTGCCGTTTGGCGTAGCGGCGGGAGTTGCGTTGGATCAGGGCGATGGCTTCGGGGCGGGTGATTGTGCCGTCGAAATAGGCGAACAGTTCCCGATAGCCCACCGTTTGCAGGGCGTTGTGCTCGCGCAGGGGGTAGACGGCGCGGGCTTCCTCTTCCAGCCCGGCCTCGATCATGGCCTCCACCCGGCGGTCGATCCGCTCGTAAAGCTCGGCGCGGGGCCGGTCGATGCCGATCTTGATGATCTCGAACGGACGTTGGCGCACCGCTCCCCGGCGCAGTTCGGTGTAGGTTTGCCCCGTCCCGAGGCAGACCTCTAAGGCGCGCATGACCCGCGCCGGATTTTGCCGGTCGACCTGCTCCCAATAGGCGGGGTCGAGTGTTTGGAGTTCAGCGAGCAGGTCGTCTAACCCCCTCTTTTCCAGTCTTTCCCGCAGGGCGGGCCGGATCGCCGGGTCGACAGCCGGGATGTCGTCCATGCCCTCGCACAGGGCATCGACATAAAGCCCCGAACCTCCGACTACGACCACTGTATCGTGCTGGCGGAAAAGCTCGTCGAGCAACTTCAGGGCATCCTGCTCGTAACGTCCACAGCTGTAAAAATCGGTCACACTGCGGTCGCCGATGAAATAGTGAGGCACCTCGCCCCGCTCCGAGGGGGTGGGCGCGGCCGTTCCGATCGGGATTTCGCGGTAAAATTGGCGCGAGTCGCACGACAAAACAGGAGCACCGAAATGGCGCGCCACCTCGATGCTCAATGCTGTTTTGCCCGATGCCGTCGGGCCAAGAATGACGATTAATCTATTCAATTTATTGATTCATGCCCTTATTGGTTCATGGTCACCAAAAACTCTTCGTTGCTTCGGGTGCCCTCCATGTGGCGTTTGAGGTCTTCCATGGCCTCGACCGAATTCATGTCGGAGAGGTAACGGCGTAGCACCCAAATCTTTTGCAGGGTCTCTTTGTCCAACAACAGGTCGTCGCGGCGAGTGCTCGAAGCGGTCAGGTCGACAGCCGGGTAGATACGCTTGTTCGACAGTTTGCGGTCGAGTTGCAACTCCATGTTGCCCGTGCCCTTGAACTCCTCGAAGATCACCTCGTCCATTTTCGAGCCGGTGTCGATCAGCGCCGTGGCGATGATGGTCAACGACCCCTTTTCCTCCGTGTTGCGCGCAGCGCCGAAGAAACGCTTGGGTTTGTGGAGCGCGTTGGCATCGACCCCACCCGAAAGCACCTTGCCCGAGGCGGGCTGAACCGTATTGTAAGCGCGCGCCAGGCGGGTGATCGAGTCGAGCAGGATCACCACATCGTGGCCGCATTCGGTCATCCGTTTGGCCTTTTCTAATACCATTTCGGCCACCTTGACGTGGCGCGAGGCCTGTTCGTCGAAGGTCGAGGCGATCACCTCGGCCTTGACCGTGCGGGCCATATCGGTCACCTCCTCAGGCCGTTCGTCGATCAACAGGACGATCATATAGGTCTCCGGATTGTTGTCCGAAATGGCGTTGGCGATCGACTTGAGCAGGACGGTCTTCCCTGTTTTGGGCTGGGCGACGATCAGCGCGCGCTGTCCCTTGCCGATCGGGGCAAATAGGTCGATCACCCGGGTCGACATATTGTTGTGGCCGTGGCCGGTGATGTTGAATTTCTCCTCGGGGAAGAGGGGGGTGAGAAACTCGAACTGCACCCGGTCGCGCACCTCTTCGGGCAAAAGGCCGTTGATCATGTTGACCGTAATCAGCGGGAAGTATTTTTCGCCCTCCTTGGGCGGACGGATCGTCCCCTGCACCGTGTCGCCCACCTTGAGGCCGAAACGCTTGATTTGCGAGGGCGAAACATAAATATCGTCCGGCGAGTTGAGGTAGTTGTAGTCCGACGAGCGCAGGAAGCCATAGCCGTCTTGCATCACTTCTAAGACCCCTTCGGCCTCGATCGTTCCGAGGTATTCGTCGCGCGGCTCGCCCCGTTTTTTGCCCTTCATCGGCTGACGCTCAGGCTCTACGGCGGAAGCAGGCGTGGGGCGGTATTCCTCCTCCATGGGCACCAATTCCGGCTCGAACTCCTCCACAATCACCTCCGGCATCGGCTCTCGCGCCGGACGAAAACGGTCGGCTCGTGGCTGGTGAGGTGCGCGGGAGTCCCGCTCTTTGGCCGGACGGGGCGACTGCACTGTTTTTATCTCGTTGACCTCGGGAATCTCAAATTCGACAACTGTCTGGTCAGCAGGCTGATTGGCTGGCTGGCCGGTCGGTTGATTCCTGCCACTCTGTTGCTTGACAAAGCCGGTTCTTGTCCGGTGCGGACGGCCGGCACGGCGATCCCGTTGATCGGGGGCAGGGGCGGTTGGGGCGGCAGTCGTTTCCGGCTCTTCGGCCACAGCTGGACGGGGAACATTTTCAGCCACGGCGGGGCGGGAGCCGTTTTCGGCCTCAGCCGGGCGAGGGGCGTTTTCCGATTTGGGTTTGCGGCCCCGTTTGCGGTTCACCGCCTGATCGGTCGGCTCCGATGCCTTGTTTTCGCCTTGTATCGGCTTGGAAATCTGTTGAATCTTGTCGATCAACTCCTGTTTTTTCAGCTGGCCTTTGATGCCAAGACCCTTGCCGATTTCACGCAATTCGACAAGCGTTTTGCCGTCTAAATT
>JAISHQ010000045.1 GCA_031262465.1 Rikenellaceae bacterium | reverse complement strand
AGCAACAGGATGCGGAGCCACCACAGGTCGATCTTCACAAAGGCCGAAAACAAGATCGTACCCCAGAGCAAGAGGAGGATATAGACCTTGACGCGACGAGGAATCCCCCTGTCCTCCACGTAGTTGCGCAGGTATTCGCCGAACATTCGGTTGGTCAACAGCCACCGCAACAGGCGCTCGGAACTGCGCCCGAAGCACCAAGCCGAGAGCAGAAGAAAAGGCGTTGTGGGCAGTACCGGGAGCGGGATGCCCACCAGTCCCAGCCCGAGGGTTATGCACCCGCACCCGATCAAGAGCCAACGCAGGGGGCGGCTTTTGATCTTTTTTCGTTGCAGATAGGCCTCCAACGCCGGATCGACAGGCGCAGGGGCGTTTTTTTCAGAGCCTTCAGGTTCCGGGTCTGTATAGGACATAATTATTATTTTTTACCAGGAGCCGCCAGCTCCACCTCCTCCGGTCATCCCTCCGCCGAAGCCGCCGAAGCCTCCAAAACCGCCTCCGCCGCCGGAGAATCCACCAAAACCTCCGCCCGAGTGGCCTCCGAAGCCTCCCAGACCGCCGAAACCGCCGAAAATAATCGGGGGCACGACACTGCCGCCGCGATGGTCGACCGTGTACCCTTTTTGGTTTTTACGTCGCCGGAAAGCGACCAATAAAAAGAGGAAGAAGAGGCCGAAGACAATCAGCGCGCCGAGGGGCGATCCCTGCTGTTTGGCGAGGTATTGTTCTGCCGTAAATTCGCCCCGGGTCAGGCCGATCAGGGTCGTGGTGGCCGCGTCAAGCCCCCCATAATAGTCGTTTGCGCGGAAGGCGGGGAGGATGTCGTAATCGACAATGCGTCCGGCCAGCGCGTCGGGGACAACCCCTTCGAGGCCATAGCCGGTGGCAATAAAGACCTGCCCGGGCGAGTCGTCGGTTTTGGCCTTGACCAAAATCAGGATGCCGTTGTTGTGCTCGCTCTGGCCGATCCCCCACTGGTCGAAGAGGCGCGCGGCGTAATCGGCCCGGTCCATCCCCTGAAGGTCGTCGACAGTGACCACGGCGATTTGGGTCGAAGAGGTGCGGTCAAACTCCTCCAATTTCTGCTCCAACCGCTGGCGATCGTCCGCCGAGAGCACCCCGGCAAAGTCGTTGACCAACTGCGGCGGGTTCATCGGCTCGGGCAAGGTCTGCCCGTGGCCTGATGTCCACGAGAGTGCCAACAGCAGGGAGAGGAGGGCTATTTTATAGGAGAGTTTCATGTTTTATCAATTATTGCCGTAAGAAATTTCGTCCGGCAATTCGTTCACATCGTCCGGCTGGTAGGGGAAATGACCCCGAAGCTCCTCGGCCAACATCCCGATCGCCGTTTCGATCCCTTCGGCAAAGTGTCCCGCCGCGAAACGGGCGTTCATGGCCTCGGCGGCGGCTTGCCAAAATTCGCGTCCCACGTGGGCATTGACCCCCCGGTCGCCGATGATTGCCGAGCGACGATCCTTCAGGGCGACGTAGATCAGCACCCCGTTGCGCGCCTCGGTCTCCCGCATCCCGAGCGAGTCGAAGACGGCCACAGCGCGGTCGAGCACCTCGCCGGAGCAGTGATTCTCGACGTGGATGCGTATTTCGCCGGAGGTGGCTTTTTCAGCGCGCCGAATGGCCTCGATCAGCAGGGTTTCCTCCTGAGGAGTGAATAGGGCTGAGGGTTTCATACCTTAAAATTCCACAACAGGTGCCCTTTCGCTTCCCGCTTCAGCAGTAAAATAGGCGATCGGGTCGAAGTTGAACAGGCGCGCCCAAATCAGGCGAGGAAATTGCTGAATGTATGCGTTATAACCCTGCGCCTCTTCGTTGAATTTGCGCCGTTCGGTGGCGATCCGGTTCTCGGTGCCCTCCAATTGTACCTGCAAATCGCGGAAATTTTGGTTGGCTTTCAGGTCGGGGTAGGCTTCGGCCACGGCCATCAGTCGACCCAAGGCGGAGGAAATTTCGCCCTGCGCGGCACTGTACTGCTGGATCGCCTCGGGGGTGAGTTGATCGGCATTCAGCTGAATTTGAGTGGCTTTGCTACGCGCCTCCATGACCGACTCCAAGGTGGTCTGCTCGTGCTCGGCATACCCCTTGACGGTGTTGACCAAGTTCGGGATCAGGTCGGCTCGCCGTTGGTATTGGTTTTCGACATTCGACCATTGCGCCTTGACGCTCTCGCGCTGTTTGACCATGTTGTTGTACGAGCCTTTGCCCGAGAGGTAAAGGATCAGGGCCAAAGCGGCCAAAACGATCAGGATGATAACTCCTTTTTTCATAAGTATAAAAGATTGGTTAAAAATCTGTTTCTTGTTGCCGCTTGCGATCCACCCGTGCGGCGATCCGGATGCTCAGTTCGTAAAGGCCGATCAGCGGGAGGATGACCAAAAACATACTCATCAGGTCGGGCGGGGTGATGATGGCCGAGGTAATGGCCAGCAACACAATGGCGTGGCGGCGGTATTTCCGCAGGAAAGAGGCCGTGACAATTCCCATGCGCGATAGGAAATAGACCAGCACGGGGAGTTGGAAGATCAGCCCACACCCCAGCGAAGTGCTGAGCACGCTCCGCAGGTAAGAGCCGATGTCGATTAGGTTGGTGATCGTGGCGCTGGCCTGCCACGTGGTGAAGAATTGCAACGCCAGCGGGGCGATGATGAAATAGCCGAACGAGACCCCGACGAAAAAGCAGCCGGAGACGTAAAAAACAAAAGATCGGGTGTGCTGGCGTTCGTTGGCTGTCAGCCCCGGCTTGATAAACCGCCACAGCTCCCACAGCAGGTAGGGGATGGTCACGATTAGCCCGGCGACCAGCGAGGCGTTCAGGGTCAGGTTGAACTGCCCGGCGAGCTTGGTGCTGATGAGCTGGAATTGGTTGTGACCCGCTTGGTAAGAGGCATCGCCCATCCACTGCCCGATCTTGGAAATCAGCCGGTTGGTCGGAAATTCGGGGCGCGCCGGGCCGAAGAGCAGGTCGTCGATCAGCAGGTTTTTCAGGAAAAAAGCCACGACCGAAATGACCAAAAGCGCCAACGCCCCGCGAACCAAATGGGGGCGCAGGGCATCAACGTGTTCAAAAAAAGACATCTCCGCCCGATCGTCTGCGGAGCCTTTTTTTTGTGCCATAGTGGAACGTTAAGAGTTTTCGTTCTGATCTTTGTCAGTCTTGGGCTTATCGTCCGTCTCTTGGGAGTAATCCTTGTTCATGGCATCCTTAAACTCTTTGATGCCGCGTCCGGCTCCGCGCATCAGTTCCGGAATCCGCTTGGCTCCGAAAAGAAGAACGATCAGGACGAGAACCACGGCGATTTGTCCCCAGCCCGGTACCCCGAGTACCGGAATGATAAATAGTGTATTCATAGCAGAAGTGTATTTAGATGTCCCCTTTGTCATTTACGTATATTGTACAAAGATAGGAAAAAAACAGGAATCGCGATGAGTTCGTCTAATTTTTAGACAAGTCCATAGATCGAAACATTTTTTATCGTACCTTTCGTATTGAAACTTTTAATGGTTTCAATATGCGATTCGAAACGGGCAGATGGGACGGAAAAGGATAGCGATGTGGGTCGGTTTTGCGGGGGCGGTGTTCACGGGGGGTGTGGATGCCCAGACGGTCGTTCCCGATCGGATCGTCCCCGACACGATGGTTATTCAGCGGCAATACGAAGAAACGAACCGTTTTTACGACCACGTCCGGGAGCAGTCGGAGCAGTCGCGCGTGATGCGCCGCCTCTACCGCTCGCTGGTCTCGGAGGACGACCGCGAGCAGAAGTCGCTCGACCAAGAGACCCCACTCGAAAAGGAGGTGGCCTACTTCAGTGCCTTTGAGGGGCAGACGATTCGCTCGATCCATGTTATCCGCATCAACGTATTCGGCGCGGGTCTCGCCGCCACAGACCCGCGCGCGCTGGCCAACTCGCTCCACGTGCTGACGCGCGCGAACAAAATTTGGCGCAACGTCCTCTTTCGCGAGGGCGAAACCGTCTCGCCGATGATCTTTGCCCGCAACGAACACTTGCTTCGCTCGCTGGGCTATCTATCTGAGGCCGCTATTCTGTTGCAGGAGAGAGATGACGGCAGTGGGGTCGATGTCAACATCATTGTGCAGGACTCTTGGAGTATCGGGGTCGCGATTCGTTCGGCACCGCTCGATCATCGGTATATCGACCTATACGACAGCAACATCCTCGGGAGCGGGAACCGCCTCGATCTGCGCACTTACGTCGCTTACAAAGGGAAAATCTACGGCGGAAATATGCTCGAATACCGCGCGACCAACCTCTGGGGGTTGTTTTTTCAGCTCGATGCGATCGGCGGCTGGGGCTATCAGGAGCGGGAATTGGGGATCACATTAGATAAAAAATACATCCTGCCGACCGATTTTATCGCCGGAGGAACCCTTGAAGAGCGGAAATTCTTCGAATGGGAGACCCTCGCCGACACCCTGCCGCTCATTCACCGCCGCAATTTTGACGTGTGGGCGGGGAAATCGTGGGAGTTTCCGCTGGTTCACGGGAGCTTCTACGTGGGCGGGCGGTACCGCGATGTGACCTATTTCGAGCGTCCCGCCGTGGGGCCGCAGTTCAATACCTATTACCACTCGGGCCGGATGTTGCTCTTCAACACCGGGGTTTACCGCGAGACCTACTACCGGGGGAATATGATCTACGGCTATGGGCGGACGGAGAATATCCCCTATGGCCACCGCTTTGAATTGACAGCTGGCAAGCATTGGAGCGAATTTGGCGACAAATGGTACACCGCGTTCGATGCGGCGGTCGGTCTCCAGAGCCGCATCGGATACCTGCGGGGAGGCCTCTCGCTCAACTCCTTTTGGGACGAGCGAGGCAAGCCGGCGCAGGGCGCGTTGGAGTTGGAGTTCGACGGCTTCTCGAACCTCTGGCGGGTGGGGCGCAACTACCTGAGGCAGTTCACGAACATCAGCTATACGCAGGGAATCAACCGCTTTTGGGGCGAGGGTGAGCAACTCACCTTCCGGGGCGATGAAAGCCCGCGCGGGATGAACAATTATTTCCAGCGAGCCGGCAGGCGGCTGTTGATGAAAAACGAGACCGCCGTCTTTACGCCGATCTATTTTTACGGCTTCCGCTTCGTCTTCTTCGGCTTCGCCGACGTGGGATGGATCGGCAACCGGGCCATGCCGTTCAAAAACGATTTTTATTCGACCCTCGGGATCGGGGTCAGGATCAAAAACGAACGCCTGATCTTCAAAACAATCCAGCTGCGTTTAGGCGTGGCACTCAACCGACACGGCTTCATCGACTATCGCCCCCTCCGCTTCTCCAGCCAACCCTCGCTCCAAGTCCCCGAATTTCGCGCCGAACGCCCCGAAGTCTTTGAGTTTCGGTAGTTTTTCCCGCCTTTGACTGCCGCTTTTAGAAAGCGGCGCAAATCGCCTTTGCTTCGACTGTTCTTAAAGAACCATCGTCGCTTTTTGAAAAAAGCGACACCAAAAACTTTTGTGCTTGGGCTTGCAGGGCGAAAATTCCCTTGCGGGAATAACCCTCTTGTTCGGGATGCCCCCTTGCTTTCAAGCGAGCTTGAGCCGGGGCATCCCAAACAAGAGGCATTCATCTCCTGCGGAGTGAATGTTTTCGCCCTGAAAACCATCAGCTTAAATTATGAATTATGAATGGGGGCTTCACCATGCAAAATAGTAAGGTAAGGCCGAGCAAAGACAAATAATTCATAATTCATAATTGGGGTGTACACCCCACAATTCATTTAACTCCTGTCGATCCGAAGCCTCCGGCCCCGCGATTGGTTTCGGAGAGGGTGTCGGTCGGCGTCCAGTCGATACGCACAAATTGAGCCACAACCAATTGAGCGATGCGTTCGCCGGGTTGCAGTACAAAGTCGTCGTTGGAGACGTTGGCCAAAATCACCTTGATCTCGCCGCGATAATCGGGATCGATCGTGCCGGGCGTGTTGAGGCAGGTGATGCCGTGTTTGGCGGCCAGACCGCTTCGGGGACGCACCTGAATTTCGTAACCCTCTGGAATTTCGACGTATAGCCCCGTGGGCACCATCGTCCGCTGGAGCGAGCCGATGGTCAGCGGTTCTGTGAGGTTGGCGCGCACATCCAGCCCGGCGGCGTGCTCGGTGGCGTACTGCGGCAAGTCGAAGGCCGAACGGTTGATGACTTTTATTTTCATGGCGTTGTTTTTTATCTTCTTCCTAATGATCGGATCATGGTTCGCAGGTCAATTTTCTCTACGCGAACGACAAAGGTACAAAATCCGGCCAACAGAACAAGGTCGACCGGCGCGCTAATCGCTCGCGGCAGGGTCTCGCCCGCCAACATCCCCAGTCCATAGCAGAGCGCGCCCACGCCGAAATAGAGGCCGATGCGCTTCAAATTATACGGGATCGGAAAATGGCGTTGACACAGTAAGTAGCTGACAATCACCATCACCGCCTCGCACCCCAACCGTGCCCACGCCGCGCCGATGTAGCCCAAACGCGGGATCAACAGGAGGTTGAGCAACACGGTCACCACAAAACCGGTGCTTGTGATGATGACGGCAAAGCGGGTCAGCTCCGAGTGTTTATACCAAAACGAGAGATTCAACACCATGCCTGCCAGCACGTTAGAGAGCAGAATAACCGGCAGGATATACATCCCCACGCGGAAATCGGCCCCGATAAAATAGGCAAACAGGTCGCTGAAGAGGGTGATTCCCAAGAAAATCAGCACGGAAACCGCCGCAAAATACTTCATGGTCTCCGCATTGACCCGCCGAAACTCATCGGACTTGAAATTG
>JAISHQ010000009.1 GCA_031262465.1 Rikenellaceae bacterium | reverse complement strand
CACGATTGACAATTTTAACCTAAAACGATAAAGCTAAAAACGTATGAAAACCTTAGGAATCGACATCGGCAGTTCGTCTGTCAAAGCGGCCGTGTTAGACACCGAAACGGGCGAGTGCATCGCCGCTCACACCTCGCCGCCGACCGAATTGCCGATCGACGCACCCCATCCCGGCTGGGCTGAACAGGCTCCGGATATGTGGTGGGAGCACGTCTCGATCTGTTTGGGCGAAATTTTCCGCAGTGGCAAGGTGCAAGCCAAAGAGATCGCGGCCATCGGGATCACCTATCAAATGCACGGCTTAGTGGCCTTGGACGCCGACGGCAAACCCCTGCGTCCGTCGATCATTTGGTGCGACAGTCGCGCCGTTTGCATCGGCGAAAAGGCGTTGCAGGAGATCGGGCCGGACAAATGCCTCAACCAATTGCTCAACTCGCCCGGTAACTTCACCGCCTCGAAATTGGCGTGGGTCAAAGCCAACGAACCCGGCGTGTTCAGCGAGGTAAAAACCTTTATGCTCCCCGGCGACTATATTCTCTACAAACTCTCGGGTGAAAAATCGACGACCGAAAGCGGCCTCTCCGAACAAATCCTGTGGGATTTCTCGCAGAACGGATACGCCGATCTGGTTGGCGACTATTACGGCATCCCCAAAGAGTGGGTTCCGCCCGTGTTGCCGAACATCGGCATTCAGGCCGAGACCGACGCGGAGACCGAAAGAATATTCGGCATCAAAAAGGGTACGCCGATCTCGTTCCGGGCGGGCGACCAACCCAACAACGCCTTCTCGCTCAACGTGATGGAGCCGGGCGAAATTGCCGCCACAGGGGGTACCTCCGGAGTGGTTTACGGGGTGACCGACCAACGCAAGGCCGACCCGCAATCGCGCGTCAACACCTTCCTGCACGTCAACCACAGTGCCGCTGACCCGCGTTATGGGGTGTTGCTTTGCATCAACGGGACGGGCATCCTCAATGCGTGGATGAAACGCCTCGCGGCAGTCGATTTCACCTACGATCAGGTCAACGAACTCAGCGCGAGTGCTCCGGCCGGGAGCGACGGCGTGGTGATGCTCCCCTTCGGCAACGGAGCCGAACGGATGCTCTGCAACTCCTACACCGGAGCCACGATGGCTCAGGTCGACCTCAACCGCCACACCAAAGCCCACGTCCTGCGCGCGACGCAGGAAGGGATCGCCTTCGCCTTCCGCTATGGGATGGACATCATGAAGAGCATCGGGGTCAACACCAGCCTGATCCGTGCCGGAAAAGCCAACCTCTTCCTCAGCCCGCTCTTCCGCGAAACGCTGGCCACCATTGCCGACGCGAAGATTGAACTCTACAACACCGACGGTTCCCTTGGGGCCGCCCGGGGTGCCGCCCTGGGTGCCGGAATCTACAAAAACCGCGAAGAAGCCTTTGCCTCGCTCAAAAAGTTGGAAGAGATCAACCCCAACCCAGCCATCAAATCGGCGCTGGATGAGGCTTACGAAGGGTGGAAACACGAATTGAAAAAACAATTGGAAAAAGCGTGCAACGCATAACTAAAAAACTAAATATCATTCACTTAACACTTAAAACAAGATCGACATGAAAAGTTTGTATGAAAATTTCGACAAGGTCAAGTACGAAGGTCCTGATTCGAAAAACCCGATGGCATTCCATTGGTACGACGAAAACCGCGTCATCATGGGCAAAACCATGAAAGAACATATGCGGTTTGCAATTGCTTATTGGCACTCGTTCTGCGCACAGGGTGGCGACCAGTTCGGTGGGCCGACCATTGATTTCCCGTGGAACTCGATCAGCGACCCGGTGGAACGCGCCAAAGCCAAAATGGACACTGCGTTTGATTTCATCGTAAAAATCGGTGCGCCGTTCTATTGCTTCCACGACGTGGACTTGGTCGACGAAGGTTCTTCTCTCGAAGAATACGAATCGAACCTGAAAGCCATCGTGGCTTATGCCAAACAAAAACAAGCCGAAACCGGTGTGAAACTGTTGTGGGGTACGGCCAACGTGTTCGGTAACAAACGTTACATGAACGGTGCAGCTACCAACCCGAACTTCGACACCCTCGCTTTCGCGGCAACGCAGATCAAAAACGCGATCGACGCAACCATCGAACTCGGCGGCCAAAACTACGTCTTCTGGGGCGGACGCGAAGGCTATATGTCTCTGCTCAACACCGACATGAAACGTGAAAAAGAACACTTGGCTATGATGCTGACCCTGGCGCGCGACTACGCTCGCTCGAAAGGCTTCAAAGGCAACTTCCTGATCGAACCCAAACCGATGGAACCGACCAAACACCAATACGATTTCGACACCGAAACCGTGATCGGCTTCCTGAAAAACTACGGTCTGGACAAAGATTTCAAGGTGAACATCGAAGTGAACCACGCCACGCTGGCCGGCCACACGTTCGATCACGAACTCCAAGCCGCTGCCGATGCCGGTATGTTGGGTAGCATCGACGCCAACCGGGGTGACTATCAGAACGGTTGGGACACCGACCAGTTCCCGATCAACCTCAACGAAACCGTTGAAGCCATGTTGATCCTGTTGCAAAACGGCGGTCTGGCTCCGGGCGGTATCAACTTCGACGCGAAAATCCGCCGCAACTCGACCGATATCGAAGATATCTTCATCGCTCACATCTCGGGTATGGATACCTTCGCGCGCGCGCTGGTGATCGCGGCTGAAATCCTCGAAAAATCAGACTACAAAGCGATGCGCAAAGCACGTTACGCTTCGTTCGACAGCGGCAAAGGTGCCGAATTTGAACAAGGCAAACTGAAACTCGAAGACCTCCGCAATATTGCTATCAAAGCCGGCGAACCGGAACAAATCAGCGGCAAACAGGAAAAATACGAACAACTCATCAATATGTACATCTAATCCTTTAGGGGTAATAGACCTACATTACGCAAGAAAGCCGCCTAAGGGCGGCTTCTTTGCGTAATTATGAATTATTTGTCTTTGCTCCGCCTTACTTTGCTTTTTCAGCGCGGCGAAGCCCCCATTCATAATTCATAATTCATAATTCATAATTCATAACTCATAATTCTCTTAATCGTTGATTTGAGACAGGGCGTTGCTGAGCATCATGTCCATGGCCAGCAATTCGTGGTCGTCCTGAATCACGTGTTGAAAATAAAGATCATCGTCGGATAGGTCGGGAACTTCTCCGCTCATTTCATCGTAATCGTGTTCCATAGGCTTTATTAGGTTTCTTTCTATCTATTCATACAGGGAACGAAACATTCGGGGTTTTATTGCGCGCCATTACTGCAAAACAAGCTGTTTTTCGTTGATTAATTTGCGCAGGTTAATCAGAGCATAGCGCATACGCCCGAGGGCGGTATTGATGCTGACACCGGTCTGCTCGGCTATCTCTTTGAAGCTCATGTCGTTGTAATGCCTCAACATGACGACTTCGCGCTGTTCGTCGGGCAAAAATTCGACCAGACGGCGGATGTCGTCGTTGATCTGCTCGGAGACGATATGATCTTCGATGGTTTGATCCGAGAATTTTTTGTTGTTCAGCAGGTCGTATCCCGCCTCTTCGTTGCTGACGTGGTTTTGCTGTTTCTGCCGCCGGAAATGGTCGATGATTTGGTTGTGGGCGATACGCATGACCCACGCCACGAATTTCCCGTTATCGGTATAACGTTCTTGGCGCAGTGAGTTCAAGACCTTTATAAATGTTTCCTGTAATAGATCGTCGGCCAAATCCGCGTCCTTGACCATCATGCGGATGTAATCGAAAACCCGCTTGCGGTGCCGCTCGAAAAGCACGGACACAACCCCTTCGTTGCCATCGGAGTACGCTCTGAGCAACTCCTGATCGTTCATCTTTTTCAGATTCATTCTACTCCTTTTTATCGGGCACACTCCCTTTTCGGGGAAAAATCGCCCTTCAACTGTTTCCGTTTTCCGGTATTAATACATTACAACTCGCTGAGTTGCTTTTGTTTAGAGTAGATTTAATCAATAGGCAAATAATTTAATGAGATGATACACGCTACACAATATACGAATTAAAACTTTCCCTTCCAAATTTTTGTTAGAGTCTGTTTAAATTTTGTAGCCGAAGTTATTTGTGCCACATTTCGAGCGATTTTTTTGCGCACGAGGCGGCGAATAGTGGTTCCTATTTAACAACTCGCGGGTGAAAAAAGCGCC
>JAISHQ010000090.1 GCA_031262465.1 Rikenellaceae bacterium | reverse complement strand
CTGCCACCACGCAATAGTCCGGCACATCGTTGGTCACCACCGAGTTAGCACCGACCACGCAATGTTTCCCGATCCGCGCGCCGATCACTGCCGCGTGTTGGCCGATCCAACTCCCCGCGCCAATCTCGACCGCCCCGACAAAGCGCGCCGCCTGGCGAATGACCGGGAGCGAGGGGTCTTCATAGCCGTGGGTGCAATCGGTGATATAAACCCCGCTCCCCATCAGCACCTCTTCGCCAATCGTAATTTGTCGCACCGCATAAATGTGGCAGAAATAGCCGATCGACGTGCCCGCGCCGATGCTCAGCCTGCATTCGTCGCCCGGAGTTAAGGGGTTGGCCTCGACCCACCCCTGCTCCTTGACAATCACCCGATCGCCGACCGAAATGTAGCGCATCCCCTTGAGGCAGACCGGTTTGCGGATCGAAACATGACGACCAAACGCCCGAAAGCGCATCCGGTAAACGGGGCGCAAAACGAGCCTATTCCACAGTCGCCAACAGCGATTCATCTTTCCCCGTATTTTTGCATAAACACTTCAATATCATCCATTTCCGAGTAATGCGCCCGCACCCACTCGATCCCCCGATCCCACCAGCGGAAGCGCAACAGAAAGTCGATCTGCTCGTCGGTCATCCGCCGCCGGATCGGGCGAGCCGGTACGCCGCCGACCACGGTATAAGGGGGCACATCGCCGGTGACCACCGCCCCGGCTCCAATCACTGCCCCGTCGCCGACGGTCACCCCGTCCAGAATCCGCGCTCCGGAACCGATCCAAACGTCGTTGCCAATGACCACAACAAACTCGCCGTCAGCCTTTTTGTACAAAGGGTAACGATCTGCGCCCCGGTGAAGCGTAAAACCTAACAGCTGCCTCGTGTCGGTCAGCAACAGCCCGCTCGTGGAGACAAACCCCCGGGTCGGATGGCCTCCGTGGCCGATTTTTACCCCGTCGGCGATGCTGCAATAACGGCCGATGCGCGCACCGTAAATCTCGCTCCCGCTATTGATGTAGGTTCCCTCACCCAAGGTGCTGGCCGACAAACGGACATTCCGGCGCAGGGCGTTATACCCCTCGAAACGGCAATCGGAGACCCGCGAACCGCGAAAAAATCGTACCTTTGGGGCACTGAACCTGTATCGCAACTTGCTGAACAGTTGCCTAAAAGGGGTCAAAAAGGCAAAATAAGACATACCAAAGAGTGGATTAGCAGGAGCAAAAATAGTATTTTATAATGATTTCGTACTATTTTTAGTCCAATATTATGCCGTATTCGGACATTTGCTTATATTTTTTATCTTTGTCTCTTCAGAAAAGCAAAAAATGAAAAAAAGTATTCTTTTTGTCTGCCTCGGAAACATCTGCCGCTCTCCGGCGGCTGAAGCAGTCATGCGGCAAAAGATCGAGGCCGCCGGACTGGCCGATCAGATCAGCGTCGACTCGGCAGGGACTTATGGCGGACACGCCGGAGAGGCTCCCGACACACGGATGCGCCGCGCCGCCGGAAATCGGGGATATCGGCTCAATCATGCCGCCCGGCAGATCACGAGCGACGATTTCGAGCGGTTCGACCTGATTGTGGTGATGGACAACGCCAATTACGACGACGTGTACGACCTGGCACCCAGCCCCGAGGCGGCAGAGAAGATTCACACCCTCGCCGAATTTTTCCGGAAATCCGACACCGACCACGTCCCCGACCCCTATTACGGCGGAGCCGGTGGCTTTGAAAGGGTGCTCGACCTGTTAGAGGATGGAACGCAGGGGTTGTTGGAATTTATCGGAAACTCCTAAAAAGCCAAAATACTGCGTTACGCTCCCTCGGCAAAATGCTCGAGTACCTTTAGTACACTGCGCTTTTGCCTCGGTCGCAAGCCTTGTCTTTTGGCTTTTTAGAAGCTCCCGATTGTGAAAACATCCCGCAAATCCCTCATTTTAAGAGCATAATTCTTTCCCTGTTTCGTCAGGATGCCGGTGATGTCGAGGGTGCCGGTGGGTGTTGTTTCTCCGGCAAAGTCGGCGTAATCGCTGGTAGTGATGTAGATGCGGTGGCCTGTATCGTCGGTGGCCAAAAGCTCCTTCGTGGCTCCTCCGCCCAGGGTCGCCCATGTTTCTTCGCCGCCCAGTCCGAAGCGAACTCCCTGTATGGTAATAAGTTGCCCCAAGCGGGCATCGGTCAAATCGCCAATCGACAGTTCGGGGATGCGGAACTCGTAATTCATCCCCGCGCGGGTCACGTGGCGGTCAATCAGCGCCGAATGGCCGATGTAGTCGACCGAAAGCGTCCCATTGGAGGTCTGTTTGGCGATGCCCAACTGAAAGACACCGGTTTCTTCGTTAAGCGTGAGGGTTAGCCCCTTGAGGTTGATGTAGACCACCCGGCCAACCGGATAGAGGGTGTGCAGGTCGTACAGCCCGGCCATCACCTCGACCCCGCCCGTGGTGTCGTCCAAGAAAAACGTCCGGTAAAAATTGCCCGAAGCGTCGGAGGCCGTCACCACCCCGCCGATCAGATACGCATCGGTGAACGTCAACGTTTCTCCCCTCCATAAGGCCTGCATCTCCCTCAGGGTCATCGTGGGTTCCTGCAAGTGGGGCGTGAGGTCGGGCGGCGTGAAGTAGGTGCGGGTGCATCCGCCCAGCAACAACAGTCCTATTCCTATGATTATCAATCTCTTCATCTGCACTAAAAGGAATAAGTAATCATCGCATAAAAATTAGCTCCATAGGCGTAATAATACTTTGACGGAAAGGAGCTTAGCGTCCGTTCGCCGTAGGATGAGCGAGCTGACAAACGCCACTGCTCGTAGCCGGAATAGCGCACCGAGCGGTCGTCGGTCAGGTTGTCGAGGTTGATCCACAGGGCGATGCGGTCTCCGCCGGGCAGGTAAAAGGTTTTGCTGACCGAAAGGCCAAGCAAAAAAGCGTCGTCCAACCGCTCCTGAGCCATCATCTCCTGCCAAACCTCGTTGGAGGCGGCTCGGCTCAATGCCCGACTCATCCGTCGGGCGGGGTTGAGGGTCACGTAGTTGCGCGCCGTGCGTTTGGCCGACCCCTCCAACCGCCAGCCACTCCGCGAACGGTAGCTCAACAGGAGCATCGCCGCCCCCTGCGGTGTACCGGAGAGGTGCAGGCCTTTCAAAAAAGCGGGTTCGTCGCTAACGATCAACTTCCCGTCGCTGTCGCAGTACAAGGCGACCGAAGGATCGTTGGCATAGCGGTAAACGTTCTCAGAGAGAGCCGCTAAGAGCGAAAACCGCGCACTGATGTTCCATTGAGCACCGATCTCGACCCCACCGTGAAATTTGGCGATGTCGGTCATCACAAAATTGAGGTACTGCCCCGTCACGTCGTCGTAAAAGTTATTGACCTGACTGTCATCACGGAACGAAGTGGCGTAAGTGGTCACATCGAGGGTAAAGACCGGCGAGTTCCATTGGTAGAGCAACTCCACGGAGGTCGTCTGCACCGGATTCCACGCACCGATCGTCTCGTTGCGGTAATTGGGGGCAAGAAAGAGGTTGTCAACCAACGGGGCCTGCGCTCCGACCAAAGCCTGCACACCAAGCCGCTGGCGCAACGAAAAACGGTAGAAAGCCCCCGCCTTCAGGCGGTATTCCGGAATACGCACCGCGACCGAGGGGCCATAAGAGAGGCTATCGGGGAACATCTCCTTTTCATACCGCCCCTCGCGCTGGATCTCCGTCAGGCCGACTTCGATGCCCCCGAACACCTCCCACTCCGCGCTGTTGTACCTCG
This sequence comes from Rikenellaceae bacterium, assembly GCA_031262465.1. Lineage (GTDB taxonomy): Bacteria > Bacteroidota > Bacteroidia > Bacteroidales > Rikenellaceae > JAJQAW01. The sequence goes on along the minus strand of JAISHQ010000090.1, from coordinate 24,618 downwards.
CCGCACCCCACGCCCTCAGGTTCTGCGAGCGCATCCGGTAGTCGTACCCGAAGCGTTGCCCGGCGAAGACCGGGCGGTCGGGGTTGCGAATGTCGTTTTGATACATAGCCCCGTACTGTTCGTCGTCCAAGAGGTATTGGTCGATGTCCGTCCAATAACTGCCACCTAACAGGTCGCTGAGGCGGGAGTATTGATCCGACCGATCAGCTCGCAGGCGAAAACCGCCCTGCAAGGCAAACTTCCGGTCGGGCTGATAGCGGAAGGCGGCATGGGCCTGAAGATTCTGTTTGTCGGTCACCCAATCGCGCAAGATGTAATGGGAGCGGGCGATTCCGTTGTCGTCGAAGTTGTATAGGTTGACCTCGTAGAGCTTCGCCCAGTCGATTTGGGTGACCTCGGGGTTCTCCTCGAACCACGCCTGCCGCAGGTCGCTGGCCGTCTCGGGCGAGCTGTAAAAATTATCGGGCATATAGCGGTAATAGTCGGGGTACGGGGTCGGCGCGTCGTACCAAGCGAGCGAGGTATAGGCGTTTTGCCCGCCAAAAAACGAGAGTGCCGCCTGCCCCGACCAACCATTGCCCCACGAGCCATTCCACGCGAGGGCCGAGAAATAATTGCGGTACCTGCGCACCTTGGAATTGCGTACTGCCTCGTTTTGATAGCCCCAATTGGGGTTATAATAGGGCGTTCGCGCCAAATCATAAGCCTCTTGGGTCGCCGCCGAACGCACCCCTTGATCGCTGTCGGTGGCCGCCGCCAAGAGAGAAACGGTATGATTTTGCCATCTCCGGAAAAGCATCCCCGAAACGTCCAAACGCTGGGAGAAGACCCCGGCGACATAGCCATCCTTGCCGCCGCGCGCGCTGATCCCGCCCGAAATCCCCAACCCCTTGCCGAAGGTTTCCCGGAGGGAGGCCGTCGCCCGGTGGCGATAGGTGCGGTTGGTCGTGGCATAAGAGAGCCGCTCGCCCGAGGAGATAAAGCGGTCGGTCGTCGAGACCGCCGAGACCCCGCCGAGGCCGCCCAGCGCATAATCACCGATAGAGAGGCCGGAAAGGTCGTTTTGGGAGCGGGGCATCAGGTTGATGGCGGCGATGATGTTCCAATAGGGGAAGCCGTCGGTCGGGTCGGACAGCTCGGTGCCGTTGACCTCGTACCGCTGGTAGCGGTAATCGTAACCCCGTGGGCGAAAGCGCATTCCGATCAGGTTGCGCGCCAATTGCCCCATGGGCAGGTAGTTGCCGTTGCCCGTGCGCACCGGCAGAAAATAGGCGGCGTAATCCTCCTCATCCGGAAGCTCCACCGCCATTTCCTCGTCCGAAAGCTCCACCGTGACGACCTCAACCGATTCATCGGAAAGCTCCGCAACCCGCTGGGAATAAGCGGCATGATTGCAAATCAGAAAAAACAAAAGGGGGACAATCGGCTTCATTTATCGGCTATTCAGGCAATTTTTGATTGCATAAATGTACAAAAAATAGCATAAAAAGTCTCTTGTGTGACTTTTTATGCTATTTTTTTCAGAACCGATACCCCCGGCCTCTTTTGCGCCGCAAGATTAAGAGCTTGTTTGGTGTTATTTCCCCTGCCGGGAGGCTCCGCCGGCGACGAGGGTAAAGATGCCTTTGCGTTTGGAGCGGATATCTTCCACGTAATAAAAGAGTTCGGGGTCGAAGGCGTTGAGGATCGCCTGAATCCGCCCGACCGATTTGCGGCTGACCACCGTCTCGATGATGTCGACCCCGGCGATGGCCCCTTGTGCCTGAATGTGGGTCGACCCGAAGCCATTATGGCTCAACTCTTTGACCAGCTCCGAACCGCGATTTTTGGCATAAATCCGGTAGAGTTGGAAACCGAACGCGATCTTGTTCTCGACCCATATCCCGACGTAATTTCCGGCGGCATACCCCCCGGCATAGGCGAGGTAGGAGATCAGCGTGTTGGCGCGCGAGATGATCTGCGAGATAATCACGATCCAAATAAACACCTCGAAAAAGCCCACCAACGGAGCCTTTCGGCGTTCCCCTTTCGAGACGAAGATGATGCGCAGGGTACCCAGCGTCACGTCGCATATCCGCCCGAAGAAGATAATCAGGGGCAAGACCCACCAAGGAGAGGTGTCTAAAAAGTCGAACATGGTCGTTATTTGTGTCTCTTAACCAATTCTTCTTCAATATCCGCCAGCGAAAAACCTTTGTGCGCCAGCAGAACCAAATAGTGGTACATCAGGTCGGCGGCCTCGTAGAGCAGGCGTTCGTCGTTGCCGTCGACCGCCTCGATCACCGTCTCCACGGCCTCCTCGCCCACCTTTTGGGCCACCTTGTTGACCTTAGCCGAGAAGAGTTTGGTCGTGTACGACCCCTCGGGCATCTCCTCCTTGCGCCGTTGGATCACCCGTTGCAACTCGCCGATAAAGCCCTCGCTCTCCCGGCCGCCGAAACAGCTCTTCGACCCCGTGTGGCACGTCGGCCCGATCGGATCGACCCGGATCAACAGCGTGTCACTGTCGCAATCCTTGGCAATGCTCTTGACAAAGAGGAAATTACCGCTGGTCTCGCCCTTTGTCCACAGCCGTTGTTTTGTCCGGCTGAAAAAAGTTACCTTGCCCTCGGCCACCGTCCGAGCGTAAGCCTCCTCGTTCATATAACCCAACATCAAGACCTGCAACGTGCTGTCCTGCTGAATAATCACCGGGATCAACCCGTCGGCATTCTTCGCCGTGTCTAACTCTTTGAAATCTATCATCTTTTACATTTTTTTCGCGACTTTTTTTAAAAAGTCGCCCAAAATCGTCTTCTTTCGTCTCTCGTCTCTCACTTACCGAACCGAAATTCCTTGTCCGCGAAGCTGTTGTTTGAGGTCGCCGATGCGAATCTCGCCGTAGTGGAAGATGCTGGCGGCCAGCGCGGCATCGGCTTTTCCGGCGGAGAGCACCTCGACAATGTGGTCGCTGTTTCCGGCTCCGCCCGAGGCAACGATCGGGATCGAAAGCTCGTCGGAGAGGCGGGCAAACGTTTCGATCGGGTAGCCGCTTTTGGTGCCGTCGTGATCCATCGAGGTGAAGAGTATCTCGCCTGCGCCGCGCTCCTGAGCCTCTTTGGCCCACGTGAAGAGTTCGCGCTCGGTCGGGCGATGTCCGCCGTGGGTGGTCACCGTCCAACGGCCGTCGATGCGCTTGGCATCAATGGCCACAACGACAAACTGCGAGCCGTATTTTTCAGCCAAATCGCTAATCAACTGCGGATTACGAACCGCCGCACTGTTGACTGTCACCTTATCGGCACCGGCCAAAAGCAGTGGCCCCGCATCGTCGACCGACGCGATTCCGCCGCCGACGGTAAACGGAATGTTGATGTTTTCGGCGATCCGTTTGACCAACTCGGCAAAGGTCTTGCGCCCTTCGAGGGTCGCGCTGATGTCGAGGTAGACCAACTCATCGGCTCCCTCCTCGGCATAACGCCGCCCCAACTCGACCGGGTCGCCGACGTTGCGCAGTTCCAAGAAGTTGATCCCTTTGACCGTCTGGCCGTCCTTGATGTCCAGACAGGGTATTATTCGTTTTGCAAGCATTGTTTTAAGTCCTCCAAAGTAATTCGTCCTTCGTAAATCGCTTTGCCGACCACCACACTGCGCAGGCCGAGTTCGTTGAGCCGATAGAGGTCGTCGACCGAGGCAATGCCGCCGCTCACGGTGATGTCGACCGCCTCGAACTGCTGTTGCAGGCGGGTGTAGAGGTCGAAATTGGGGCCGGTGAGCATCCCGTCTTTCGAGATGTCGGTGCATATCACCTGCGACAGCCCTTGGGGCAGGAAGCGGTCGATCAGCTCTTCTACTCCCATTTGGGAGCTTTCTAACCAGCCGTGGATCGCGATTTTCCCGGCCTTGATGTCGGCACCCAAGATCACCCGCGCCGGCCCGAATGCGGTCAGCCATTGGGCAAAGGCCTCCGGCTCGCGGACGGCGATACTGCCACAGATGGCGCGAGAGGCTCCGCTGTCGTACACCTCGCGCAAGGCCTCTTCGGACTTGATCCCGCCGCCGTATTGGATGTCCAGCGTGGTTTTCGTGGCGATGCGTTCCAGCGCGCGAAGGTTGACCGCCGCCGGGTGCGAGGCTTTGGCTCCGTCGAGATCGACCAAATGGAGACGCTTCACGCCGATGTCCTCGTACCGTTTAGCCACATCCAAAGGCTCTTTGAAGTAGGTGGTTTGCCGGTCGTAATCGCCCTGAGTGAGGCGAACACACGCGCCGCCAATCATATCTATGGCAGGTATTATCGTTATCATATAAACGTTTTACAAGGCCAAAAAATTTTCCAAAATCCGTTCCCCCGTCGGGCCACTTTTTTCGGGGTGGAACTGCGCCCCGTAAAAATTGCCTCGCCGCAACGAGGCACTGAATGGCGCGCCGTAATCGGTCGTGGCGATCGTATGTTCGCCCACCTCAACGGCATAAGAGTGAACGAAATAGACAAAACTCTGCTCTTCGATGCCCGCATAGAGCGGCGAGCGCAGGTCGTAAATGGCGTTCCAACCCATGTGAGGCACCTTCAGGCCGGGCGCATCGAAGCGTTTGACCTCGTTCTCGAAAATACCGAGGCACGGGGTGTCGCCCTCCTCGCTGTGAGCGCACATCAGCTGCATCCCCAGACAGATGCCCAACACCGGTTGGGTCAGCGACCGGATCACCTCGTCCAACCCGGCGGCTTGGAGTTTTTCCATAGCCGGGCGCGCCGCACCCACGCCGGGGAGCAACACTTTTTCGGCGCGGAGAATCCGCTCGCGGTCGGCGGTCAGCTCGTAAGGAACGCCCAAACGCGAAAAAGCGTTTATCACCGACTGCAAATTGCCGGTTCCGTAATCAATGATCGTTATCATAAAGCTCCTTTACTGCTCGGTAATTGCAACCGGTCGGGGTTGCGGTGAATGGCCATCTTCAGCGCGCGAGCAAACGCCTTGAAAACGGCCTCGATCTTGTGGTGCTCGTTGTCGCCGGTGGCTGTAATATGGAGGTTACACCGCGCGGCCTCGCAGAGGCTTTTGAAAAAGTGGCGGAACATCTCGGTGGGTACATCGCCCACCCGCTCGCGGTGGAACTCCACGTGCCAAACAAAGTCGATCCGGCCACCGAAATCGAGCGTCACACAGGCGTCGCTCTCGTCCATCGGCAGGGCAAAGCCGTACCGTTCGATGCCCAATTTACTGCCAAGTGCCTGATCTATGGCCTGCCCCAAGACAATGGCCACATCCTCCACGGTGTGGTGTTCGTCGACCTGAAGGTCGCCTTTTACGGCCAAGTCGATCGACACACCGGCGTGGTGGACGATCTGCTCGATCATGTGGTCGAAAAAGCCCAGACCGGTCGAAATGCGGTTCGCGCCCTGACCGTCCAGGTCGAGGGTGAGCGTAATATCGGTTTCGCGTGTTTTGCGCTCGATCGTCGCCCGGCGGTCGCCACAACGCAAAAAAGCATAAATCTCCCGCCAATCGTCCGTTATCAGGGCAACACTCTCGGCCAATCCGGCTTCGGCGACCAACAGCCGCCCCGTTTCAGCCGGTTGGAACAGGATACCCCGCGAACCCAAATTTTTTGCCAACTGCATATCGGTCAGCCGGTCGCCAATGACAAACGAGGCCGACAGGTCGTAATCGCCGCCGAGATAGCCCGTTAGCATCCCGGTGGCGGGCTTCCGGTTCGGGGAGTGTTCGCTCTCGAACGACGGGTCGATGAAAATGGCATCGAAACGCACCCCCTCGCCCGCCAAGGTGGAGAGCATCCGCTCGTGCGCGGGCCAAAAATCGGCCTCGGGGAACGAATCGGTTCCCAGACCGTCCTGATTGGTGACCATGGCCAGCTCAAAATCAAGCCGGGCAATCCGCGACATCGCGCCGATCGCGCCCGGAACAAATTCGAGTTTTTCCAAGCTGTCGACCTGCATATCGCCCGGAGGCTCCTGAATCAGGGTTCCGTCACGGTCTATGAATAAAGCCTTTTTCATCCTTATAATTCCTTCAAAATCTCCATTAATTTCCGATTCTCGGCGGGTGTGCCGATCGTGATCCGCAGACACCCCTCGCACCCCTTGATGCGCGAGCGGTCGCGCACGATCACCCCCTCGTTAATCAGTGTGTTGTACACCCCGCGCGGATCGTCGACCCGCACCAAGACAAAATTGGCATCGGTCGGGAAAACCTTGCGGATCAGCGGCAAAGCCTCCAGCGCGGGCAAAAGCCGCTCTCGCTCGCGGTCGATTTCGGCCACTTCCTCCGAAACTTTTTGCGGGTCGGCGAGTTGATCCAAGACGATCCGTTGGGTGATCCCGTTGATGTTGTACGGGTATTTGACCTGCGACATCGTGGCCACAATCTCCGGATCGGCAAAAGCCAGCCCGAGGCGCAACCCCGCCATGCCCCACGCTTTGGAGAGGGTTTGCAGGACGATCAGGCGCGGATAGTCGTTCAACAGCGGCAACAGCCCCGGCGAGTCGGCAAAGTCGATATAGGCCTCGTCCACGACCACGATCCCCGGAAAACGGTCGAGAATTTCCCGCACCTGCCCCGCGTCGAGCAGATTGCCCGAGGGGTTGTTGGGCGAACAGAGAAAAACGGCGCGGGTATTTTCGTCCGCCGCGCTCAGGATGTCGGCGGCGCTCAGCTCGAAATTTTCATTGAGTTGCACCGGGCGGAACTCCACATCGTTCGTGGCGGCGGCCACCGAGTACATCCCATAGCTCGGCGCAATGGAGACCACGTTGTGGATGCGCGGCTCGCAGAAGACGCGGTAAATGAGGTCAATAGCCTCGTCCGACCCGTTGCCGATAAAAATGCGGGAGGGGTCTATGCCTTTGACCTCGGACAGCCGCCGTTTCAACTCCCGTTGGTGAGGATCGGGGTAACGGTTATAGCCGTTTTCATAAGGGTTCTCGTTGGCATCCAAATAGATGCCCAACTCGCCCTGGTATTCGTCGCGCGCGGTCGAATAGGGTGCCAAATTGCGGATATTTTCCCGAAAAAGATTGCGAACCTCCATTGTTGCTTGATACAGTTACATGAAAGGACAAAGTTAGGAAATATTTCGAAAGAGACGAAAGACGAGAGACGAGAGACGAAAGATTGCGCTAAAAACCTACCACCCCGCCCTAACGGGCATCCCCTCCTTCCAGAAGGAGGGGACTTTCTCCGTTGAAGTTTATTAACGGAAGTATCTCCTCCTTCCTCGAAGGAGGAGTACCCGAGCCGACAGGCGAGGGGGAGGTGGTAGCCAAAAAAGCTAAAGACCTACCACCCCGTCACTTCGTGCCACCCCTCCTTCGGGGAAGGAGGGGAATTTTTTATCTCTTCTCTCTCGTCTCAAACAAAAAACCGCCCGTGGCGCAATGCCACGGGCGGTTTAGTTTGGATTACAGATTGACGTTAGTCTCTCTTATTTCGGTTTTAACACCTCTCGACTACGGTTTTGTCCAAGTGATGTTGTCGAAATAGAAGGTGTTGGGAGTTGTGAGGGCAGTGTTGCCGTCAAGTGTATTTAAATTGAAGGCAAGCGCACCTGCAGCTACTCCGTCTACAACTGCGGCTTCGGGAATTGTTATGGTCTTCTCAAAATGTGTCCACTCGGTGGTCGTAGTAATATTCCCAATGGGGGTTACGTAATGCAGGTAACCACTGGGGGCTTTATGCCACTGGGTCGGAATCACAGCAGGAGTGTCCGATTTAATGTCCATCGAGAATGTATAGGTTTCGCCTACTACAACATCTTCACCCAATTCAAAGAAGAACTGAACGTCATGGGCATTTTTGGGAGCCAAATCTCCGACAATAGTCCACGTAAGTTCCAACGCTTTGCCCACTCCGTCAGCACCTCCACCAGCGGCAGTTAATTCGGTTTTAACAGTAATCTCGGGTCTGCCTTCAGAATCACCCGCAGCAACACCCTGAGTTGTATAGCCCGTTTCATCGGCGGCTTCGAAAGTCAGATCAGCAAGTACTTCTACAAATTCGAGGTTGTCGAAATAGTAGGTATTGGGTGTCAACGCTTTATTTAAGTTAAAGGCGAGCGACTTCGCACCTGCGGCGTTATCGGGAACAGTTATTATCTTCTCAATGTGTTGCCATTCCGTGGTCGTTTCAATACTCCCTATCGGGGTTTCCCAATATAGGTATTCACCGGGTGCTGCGTGCCACTGGGTTTCAACCGTAGCAGGAGTAGCCGATTTTATATCCATCGAGAATTTATACTTTTTACCCACTGTAACTTCTGCAAACGAGAAGAAGAACTGAGCGTCATGAGAATTTAACGTGGCAGCATCATCAACAACAGTCCACGTAACTTCCAATGCACGGCCTTCACCACCATAACCTGCGCCAGCGGCAGTAAATGCGGTTGTGACATTAACCACGTATTCTCTCCCTTGGTCATCATTTTCACCAACACCTTGAACCTTATAGTTCCCAGCTTCGTCGGTTTCGAAATTCTGTCTGCCAGACAAGTCAGGCAGAGGAGTTACGGTTACTTCAGCAGAGGCTGTTTTTTCGCCATCGGTAGTTGTTACGGTGATGGTAGCTGTACCTACGGCAACAGCAGTTACCGTACCGCCGCTTACGGTGGCAACAGCTTCGTCGCTACTCGACCACGTTACGGCTTTGTTCGTTGCGGTGGCCGGCATAACCGTTGCGGACAGCGATCCGGTTTGCCCCACTTCGATTTCAAGGGTTTCCGCGCTCAGCGTAACACCCGTTACGGCAACCGGTTCAGACGGTTCGTCACCGCCGCCGCCGCTACCGTCCGATACGGTCACAACGCAAATAGCGGTTTTACCGCCGTCTTTTGTTGTTACGGTAATCGTAGCAGTACCGTTCATAACGGCAGTCACAAGACCAGCCGCATCCACAGTGGCAACAGCGGCATCACTGGAGGCAAAAGTTACCTCTTTGTTGGTGGCCTGTTGCGGAAGGAAATCGACGGTCAACGTTTCTGAACCTCCGGGTGCAAGCGAAAGAGTTGCCGGATTCAGTTTAACGCCGACAACCGGCACTGAACTGTCTTCCTTTTCACAGGAACTCATTGCGCCGAGCGTCAACAGACCGGCCAATGCAAAAAATAAAATTTTTCTCATCTTGTTTTGAAATTGTTGTTGGTTAATTATTGGTATTGATGATTGATTAATCCCTGAAAGTCATGCTGTTATTGAAAGTTAAGCCCGGTTATACCATTTTCGCTACTTTTTCACGATTTAAAGTTACATATTTTTTTTAATGAAATCCTAATTCCTGCAAAAAAAAATTTGAGACGAGAGGAGAAAGACTAAAGACGAGAGAGAAGAGACAATATCCTTTCGTCTTTAGTCTTTAGTCTCTCGTCTTAAAAAAAACCGCCCGTGGCGCAGTGCCACGGGCGGTTTGGTTTTGAGTTTATAGTTGCCTATAATCCTTCTGTCTAATTATTCAGCCGGAGCTACATAACCTTCTTCCGACAAGCTCTGATAGGTTCCATAACTACCCCAACCGTCAATGTTACCGGCTTGGAAGTCACCGTTGGCGACCAAATTTACATCCGAACCAGCGGCAGTCAACGAAACGTTGTCAACCCAAATAGTTCCGGCAAAGTCACCAAAGTTAAAGGACAACCGATTCAGTGTTTCAAAGTTTGCAGGAGTTATGGTCACGCTCTGTTGAGTCCATTCAGTCGTTACAACATGGCCGCCGCCCGGATATTCCTGAGTTTGGCCAGTGTTGTCTGACGAATCCTGAATAAAGGTTTCCATATCGTATTCCCCTGTTGCTTTTGCCATATAGGTATAGGTGTAGGTCGTCCCCTTTACCATGGGTTCAGCCAACGTGTACCAAACCTGAGCATTGTATTTCTGTTCTAAAGCTGTTTCGTTGACCATTTGCAGGGCATAAGCAGGAGTAGGAGCATAGCCTTCTCCGGGTTCCGACAAGGTCAGATTAGCAACAGTCGCTGCTTGAGTAGACCAACCTTCGAGAGTACCCCCTTCAAAATCGCTGTTGAGAATCAGATTTACATCCGATCCGGCGGCGGTCAGCGAAACATTGTCCACCAAAATGGTTCCGGCATAGTCACCAATGTTAAAGGTAATCTTATCCAACACAGCATTATTAGCAGCGGTTAATGTAATGGTCTGATATGTCCATTCCGTTGATACGGGAATAAACGGACCGTATTCTTGAATCCCACCTGTGGGATCGGTTGTAGTCTGCAAGAAGATTTGCGTTCCGGCGTAATCACCTGCTGAAGACCCTTTAATCCAAAGAGAATAGGTGTACGCAACGCCCTGTTCCATCGGCTCAGCCAACGTGTACCAAACCTGAGTAGCCCATTTGTCACCAACCGTTTCGTTGGTCATTTTCAGGGCATAATTGCTACCCGCCGGTTCAGTCGGTTCAGTCGGCTCGGTCGGCTCGGTCGGCTCGGTCGGCTCAGTCGGTTCGGTCGGTTCAGTTGGTTCAGTAGGTTCGGTCGGCTCGGTCGGTTCACTGCTCGGTACGGTCACAGAGCAAATGGCGGTTTTTGCGCCGTCTTCGGTCGTTACCGTAATCGTAGCAGAACCTGCGGCAACAGCCGTTACAGTACCGTCTGCGCTAACAGTGGCAACAGTAGCACTACTGGTCGACCAAGTCACCTTTTGGTTGGCCGCATTTTTCGGAGCAACCGTAGCCGTCAACTTGGCAGTTGCGCCAACTTGGAGCGTAAGGCTCTGTTGATCCAAGCTAACGCCGGTCACCTTAACTGCAGGTTCTTCGTCCTTTTTGCAGGAACTCATTGTGCCAAGCGTCAACAAGCCGGCCAATGCAAAAAATAAAATTTTTCTCATCTTGGTTTGAAATTGTTGTTGGTTAAATATTGGTATTGGTTGAGTGAAAGTCATGCTGTTATTGAAGGTATCACCCGATCATGCTGTTTTTGCTACTTTTTCGTGGTCTAAAGTTACATCTTTTTTTATATGAAATCCAAATTCCTGCAAAAAAAATTTTTCATTACCTTTGAATTTGTTTAAACCGATACCGTTTTGGCTAAATCGACGCAAGAGAGGGACGAGACGCCCCTGATGAGACAATACAACGAGATGAAAGCCGTACACCCGGACGCGCTGATGCTCTTCCGGATGGGCGACTTTTACGAAACCTTCGGGCAGGATGCCATCAAGACCGCCCGGATTCTCGGCATCACCCTCACCAAGCGCGGCAACGGCTCGGCCTCGGAGACCGAATTGGCCGGGTTTCCCCACCACGCGATCGACACCTACCTGCCCAAATTGGTGCGCGCCGGGGAGCGCGTGGCCATCTGCGAACAGTTGGAAGACCCGAAGCTGACCAAAAAATTGGTCAAACGCGGCATTGTCGAACTCTGCACCCCCGGCATCTCGTTCCACGACAATGTGCTGAGCCACAAGGAGAATAACTTTTTGGCCGCCGTCTATTTCGGCAAAAAGAAGACCGGGGTGGCCTTTTTGGATGCCTCGACGGGCGAATTTTACGCCGCCGAGGGCACGAACGATTACATCGCCAAACTGCTCTCGAATCTCGCCCCGAAGGAGATCGTCTATCCCAAAGGATGCGAGGGCGAGTTTACCGCCCGGTTCGGCACGCAATTTTATACCTATCGGCTCGACGAATGGATGTTCTCTCCGGCCAATGCCCGGGAAAAAGTGCTGAACCAACTCGGCGTTAAATCGTTGAAAGGCTTCGGGGTCGAGGCGATGGAGAACGCCGTGACCGCCGCCGGGGCGATTCTCTATTATTTGGCATTCACCGAGCACCGCAACACGGCGCAGATCACCACCCTGTCGCGCATCGACGAGGATAAATACGTTTGGATCGACCGCTTCACGATCCGCAACCTCGAACTTTTCCCCTCGAACAACCCGCAGGGGCTGTCGTTTATGCAGACGATCGACCGGACGCTCTCGCCCATGGGGGCACGGATGCTGAACCGGTGGATTTCCCTGCCGCTCAAAGAGATCGACGAGATCAACGACCGGCTCGACGGGGTCGAGTGGCTCCTCAGCCACGGCGAGGCGGCGGACGAGCTTCGGGAGCAGATCGACCGCGTGGGCGATTTGGAGCGCATCATCTCCAAAATTGCTGTCGGGCGGGTCACCCCGCGCGAGATGATCCAGCTGAAAAATGCCCTGCGGGCGATCGAGCGCATCAAGGCACTGTGCGAGACCTCGGACAACGAGCGGCTTCGGGCGTGGGGCGAAAAGCTGAACCCCTGCACGGCGGTGCGTCAGCGGATCGAAACAGACCTCTACCCCGACCCGTCGAGCCAGCTGGCCAAAGGCGGCGTGATCGCCGAAGGGGTCAGCATCGAGTTGGACGACCTGCGCCGGATCGCGGGTCACGGCAAAGATGTGCTGGTCGAGATACAGGAGCGCGAAAGCAGGCAGACGGGCATCCCCTCGCTGAAAATCCACTTCAACAACGTCTTCGGCTATTATATAGAGGTACGCAACGCCCACCGCGAGAAAGTCCCCCCGGAATGGATTCGAAAACAGACGCTGGTCAACGCCGAACGGTACATCACCGAAGAGCTGAAGCAGTACGAAGAAAAAATCCTCGGGGCACAGGAGAAAATCCTCGGGTTGGAGGCCGAGCTTTTTGCCGAACTGTTGGCCGAGGCGGCCGCACAGGTCGGCCCCATTCAGGCCGATGCCGCGATTGTGGCCCGATTGGACTGTCTGCAATCGTTTGCCCGCGTGGCGGCCGAGCGCAACTACGTCCGCCCGGTGGTCTCGACCGGCCCCGTGATCGACATCAAAGAGGGTCGCCACCCGGTGATCGAGGCGGCACTGCCCATCGGCGAGAGCTATGTCCCGAACAGCGTCTACCTCGACGACCAACTGCAACAGATCATGATGATTACCGGCCCCAATATGTCGGGGAAATCGGCGCTGTTGCGGCAGACGGCGCTCATTGTGCTCATGGCGCAGATCGGGAGCTATGTCCCCGCGCTGAGTGCCGAAATCGGCATCGTCGACAAAATTTTTACCCGCGTCGGCGCGTCGGACAACATCTCGCAGGGCGAATCGACCTTTATGGTCGAGATGCTCGAATCGGCCAGCATCCTGAACAACATCTCCGACCGCAGTCTGATCCTGTTGGACGAAATTGGCCGGGGTACCAGCACGTATGACGGCATCTCGATCGCTTGGGCCATTGTCGAATACCTCCACCAGCACCCCTCGGCGCGGGCCAAGACCCTTTTTGCCACCCATTATCACGAGCTGAACGAGATGGAGAGCCAATACCCCCGGGTGAAAAATTACCACGTCTCGGTCAAAGAGGTTGACAAATCGGTGGTTTTCCTGCGCAAACTGATGCGTGGCGGCACCGAACACTCCTTCGGGATTCACGTGGCGCGGATCGCCGGAATGCCCAAAAGCGTGATCGCTCGGGCGACCAAAATCCTCCGCGAGTTGGAAGAGAGCCACAGTCACGGGGCGATCGGCGCAAAAGACACGCTGAAGCGAGCTTCAAAGCCGGGCGATATGCAGCTGAGCATCTTCCAGTTGGAAGACCCGGTACTCCAACAGATTCGCGACGAAATCCGCGACCTGGAGATCGACCGCCTCACCCCCCTCGAAGCCCTCAACAAGCTCAACGAAATCAAAAAAATTTCCGGCCTGTAACGGTTCAGCGTAAAAAGCAAGCAGGAACGCTAAGTCAACAATCTCTTAAAATACGCCAAAGACCTACCACCCCGCCCTATCGGGCACCCCTCCTTCCAGAAGGAGGGGACATTTTGAGTGAAATAGTATGTAGGAAAGTCTCCTCCTTCAGGAAGGAGGAGTACCCGAGCCTTACAGGCGAGGGGGAGGTGGTAGGTCTTTTCTGTATTTTCTCTCGTCTCTCAGTATTACTCCACCTGCTTTTTACACTGATCCCCAATTCGGGACACAGTGTGTCCCAATTTGGAACGCAGTGCGTTCCAAATTGAGTTGGTCGCTATGATATACACAACCCCCCTCACACTTACTATAAGTGTGAGGGGGGTTGTGTATAGTGGTTTACGGTCGGCCTTTACAGGCTCTTGCCGAAGTCTTTGCGGAATTTTACCATCAGGCGTTCCGGCCAGTCGGTGAGCGGTTCGAGTTCGCCCATGAAGAAACGCAACACACGCGGCTCGTAAGTAAAGCGCAGGCCGCCGATCATGTCGCGGTTTTCGTACAACCACGCCAAGCGGTCGACCACGTACTTGATTTGCGAGAGGGTAAACACGCGGCGAGGCACGGCCAGACGCAACAATTCGGCATCGGACAAGACTTCGACCCCGTTTTCGTCGCGCACACTCGACAGCGTTCCGCGTTCCATCCCCCGGACACCCGAAACCAAGAAGAGTGCGGCGGCAAATGCACCGGCCGGATACTGGGTTTGCGGCATATCGGGAAGAATTTTGCTCACGTTGACGTGCGCCCCCAATACCCCCGGAGGCGTTACCATCGGGATGCCCAACTTACTGGCCTCTTCGACCAAGTATTTGATGTAGCTCGGGCTTTGGCTAATCATCGTTTCGTCCAACGTTTCGTAGAGGCCGACCGCCATCGCTTCGATTTCGCGGATCGAGATACCGCCGTAGGTCAGAAAGCCTTCGTAGAGCGGAACAAATTCCTCCATCTGTTGGTAGAGGTCGTGCCGGTTGGTGCAGATGCCACCCCCGCGCGAAGAGCTTAATTTACGCGCCGAGAAGTAAACGATGTCGGCCAAACCGGTCATCATCTTGAGGATGTCGGCCATCGAATTTTCTTTCCATTCGGCTTCGCGTTGTTTCACCAAATAGGCATTTTCGCCGAGCAACGAAGCGTCGAGCACCAACATCAGGCCGTATTTGTCGCAGACGCGGCGCACGTCGATCATGTTGCTGATCGAGAAGGGTTGACCGCCGATCAGGTTGGTCGAAGCCTCCATGCGCACAAAGGGGATGTTCTCCTTGCCGTTGCGCAGGATGCTCTCTTCTAACTTGGTGGTGTCCAAATTGCCTTTGAACGGATTGTTCGACGAGAAATCGAGTGCTTCGTCGGTCAGCAACTCTTCGACTCGGCCACCGCGTTCCAAAATATGAGCCAACGTGGTGGTAAAGTGGTAGTTCATCGGGATCACCTGCCCCGGTTTGAGGAAGGCTCTGGTGATGATATTTTCTGCCGCGCGACCCTGATGGGCAGGCAACAGGTATTTTTTTCCGAGCACATCCTCGACCGCTTTTTGCAACCGGCGGAAACTCTGCGAGCCGGCATAAGCGTCGTCGGCCTGAAACATTGCCGCAACCTGGTTATCGCTCATGGCGTTGGTGCCGCTGTCGGTCAACATATCGAGGAAAACGTCGCTCGTCTGCAACTTAAAGGTGTTGAAACCGCCCTCTTTCAGCGCGTCTAAACGGCGTTCGATCGGCACGAGGTGAAGTTTTTGAACAACCCGAACCTTGTGTAGCTCAAGGGGATAACTTTCCCCCAGAAAAAATTTAATTTCTTCCATTTATGTAAGTTTTAGGTAAAATTTCGCTAACGAACCACAAATTTAACATTTTTTTAAGACATTATACTCAATCTCTGTTTTTTCATCAAATGGAACATACAATTTATAAAAAAGAAACGGGCACGGGTTTTGTTGCTTATTGAAAAAGAACACTTAAACAAAAAAAATATGAAAAATGAAACGGTAGAAATCGCCCGTCGGGCGGTCAAAAATTGGTGGGTTTCGGTGCTGATCGGTGTGCTGGCCATTGCACTGGGGATATGGTGTACGGCCACCCCGGATTCAACGCTGGTCGCCCTGAGCCTCGCGTTTATCGTCGTATTCCTGATGAGTGGCATCCTCGAAATCGCCTTTGCCGCCACCAATTCCGGCACCCAAGGCTGGGGGTGGAACCTCGCAGGAGGGATTCTCGACCTGCTGTTGGGCTTTCTATTGATGACCTTTCCGTTGGCAGAAATCAGCCTCGTGCTGGTCTATTTCGTGGGCTTTTGGCTCCTGATCCGCTCGATTTGGGGGATCGGCGCGGCCACAGACCTGAGCCGTCTGAAGACCAAGGGCTGGGGTTGGTTGCTGACACTGGCCATTTTGGGGGTAATCTTCTCGTTCCTCTTCTTTGTCAGCCCGATGTTGGGCGGGGCTATGGTCGTTTGGCTGGCCGGATGCGCCTTTATTTTCTACGGCCTCTTCCGGATTTACCTCGGCGTGTGGCTTCAATCGCTGCACAACAACGTCGGCGAGGTGGCGCGGGAGATCGAGAAGATCGAGGAGGTAGAAGAAAAAATCAACATGTAATTACTTATTATTCAAAACAAAAGACCTGTCCCCGGCAGGTCTTTTTTTATGCCCGGCACTGAGCGTTAAAAGGCTGTTTAATATTTATCAATTTGTTCTATATTATTTTGCACAAATAATCGTACCTTTGAAAGTCAAAAATGCCCGTCAAGCATGAAACTGATTCTGCTCCAAAGTGATATTTGCTGGCAAACTCCGACGGCCAACTGCCTTCGGGCCGAGGTATTGTTGGCGGCGGCTCCGCAGGTCGACCTGATTGTCCTGCCGGAGGTGTTTGCCACCGGGTTTTCGATCGAGGCCGGAGAGGCTGAGCGCGCCGCGCAGGCCGGAGCGGAGGTGTTGGAGTGGATGCGCCGGATGGCCGCCCGGCACGATGCCGCCGTGGCGGGCAGTGTGGTCGTCGAGGAGCAAGGGAACTATTACAACCGCTTCTATTTTGTTCGGCCCGACGGCTCGTTTGCGGCATACGACAAGCGGCATTTGTTTACGTTTGCCGGAGAGGATCGGCAGTTCAGCCCCGGACAGGAACGGGTTGTGGTCGAGTGGCGCGGCTGGCGGATGTTGTTGCAGGTTTGTTACGATTTGCGTTTCCCGGTCTTCGCCCGCAACCGGGACGATTACGACCTCATTCTCTACGTGGCCAACTGGCCGACGAAGCGGATCGGGGTGTGGGACACCCTGCTGGCGGCACGGGCGATCGAGAACGCCTGCTATGTGGCTGGGGTGAACCGGACGGGCAGTGACCCATTTGTGACGTACAACGGGCACTCGGCGTGGGTCGACTTCAAGGGCAACCCCCTTGCTCAGGCAGAGGGAGAACGGGAAGAGATGCTCTTTTGCGAGGCCGACAAAGAGGCGTTGGAGGCATTTCGGAAGCGATTTCCGGTGTTGGACGACGGGGATGATTTTACATTGAACTTAGTTAAGGACATATAAGTACATGAACAAAAAACAGTTACTTTTAGGCGATCAGGCCATTGCGCTGGGCGCCCTCCATGCCGGAATCTCCGGGGTTTATGCCTATCCGGGCACGCCCTCGACCGAGATCACCGAGTACATTCAGGAGCACCCGTTGGCCCGCGAGCGAGGCGTACACAGCGATTGGTGTACCAACGAAAAGACGGCCATGGAGGCCGCACTCGGTGTCTCTTACGCCGGTCAGCGGGCGTTGGTCTGCATGAAACACGTCGGGATGAACGTTGCCGCCGACGCCTTTGTCAATTCGGCCATGACCGGCACCCACGGCGGGTTGGTCGTTGTGGTGGCCGACGACCCCTCGATGCACTCCTCGCAGAACGAGCAGGACACCCGTTTTTACGGCAAATTTGCCTTTACCCCGATTTTTGAACCCTCCTCTCAGCAGGAGGCTTACGAGATGATGGGCACGGCCTTTGACCTCTCCGAGGAGGCTCATCTGCCGGTACTTTTGCGCATCACCACCCGCATGGCGCACTCCCGCGCGGTGGTGCAAACGGGCACCATTCGGGAGCAGAACAGCCTGACCTTCCCCGAAGACCGCTCGCGGTGGGTGCTGTTGCCGCTCAACGCGCGCCGCCGGTACAACGAGGTGTTGCAGGAGCAGGATCGGCTGGAAAAACTCTCTGAAAAATCGCCTTACAACCAATACATTGCTGGCAACCGGCAAGGGGTGATCGCCTGCGGCATCGGGTACAATTACCTGATGGAGGCCTTTGACGGCCAAACCGATCGGACGGTGCTGAAAATTGCCCAATATCCGCTTCCCACGGCGTTGATTCAAAAACTGATGGACTCGTGCGACGAGGTGTTGGTTGTCGAAGACGGACAGCCCTTTGTCGAGGAGCAGTTGCGGGGGCTGTTGGACAGCTCGGGCAAGGTCTTAGGTCGCCTCTCAGGCCAATTGCCGCGCGTGGGCGAACTTACGCCGGACGCGCTGAAACAGGCTTTGGGGTTGCCGAATGGGCACCATTTTGCACCGTCAGAGACCGTGGTCGGACGGCCACCCGCCCTCTGTTCGGGGTGTGGACACCGGGATGTGTATGAAATCCTGAACGAGGTGATCCGCGAATACCCTGACAGCAAAGTCTTCAGCGACATCGGCTGTTACACCTTGGGGGCGTTGCCTCCCATGCGGGCGATCGACTCGTGTGTGGATATGGGCGCCTCGATCACCATGGCCAAAGGAGCCGCCGATGCGGGGCTGTTTCCCTCGGTGGCTGTGATCGGCGATTCGACCTTTACCCACTCCGGGATGACGGGGCTGTTGGATGCGGTCAATTCAAAATCGCGCGTGACCATTATTATTTCCGACAACCTGACCACGGCCATGACCGGCGGGCAGGATTCGGCGGGCACGGGACGGATCGAGTCGATCTGTCTGGGGATCGGCGTAGAACCCGAGCACCTGCGGGTGGTGGTGCCGATGCCCAAAAACCGGGAAGAAATTCGGCAAGTGATCGCCGAAGAGCTTGAATATGAAGGCGTTTCGGTGATTATCCCCCGCCGCGAATGCATCCAAACCCTCAAACGCCACCTCAAAAAGTCAAAATCATGAGAAAAGATATTATATTGTCGGGTGTAGGCGGACAGGGCATCCTCTCGATCGCCGCTGTGATCGGCGAGGCCGCGCTGGAGGAGGGCTTGCACATCAAACAGGCCGAAGTACACGGCATGAGCCAACGCGGGGGCGATGTGCAGTCGAACCTGCGGATTTCTTCCCTGCCGATTTTCTCCGACCTGATTGCCAAAGGGTCGGCCGACCTGATTATTTCGCTGGAGCCGATGGAGGCGTTGCGTTACCTGCCTTACCTGTCGAAAGAGGGGTGGGTGGTGGCCAATGCCGCGCCGTTCGAGAACATCCCGAACTATCCGAAACACGAGGAGTTGATCGAAGAACTTTCGGCCCTGCCCCACGTGATCCTCTTCGACATCGACCAGATTGCCCAAGAAGAAGGCGTAGGGCGCGCGGCCAACATCGTTCTGTTGGGGGCGGCGGCTATGGTGCTCGAAATCAATTACCATGCTTTGGAAGATGCCATTCGCACCATCTTCGGCCGCAAGGGGGCGGCGGTGGTCGAAATGAACCTCAAGGCACTGAACGTCGGTTATGAAACGGCGCAAAAACAACACATCTATTAAATCGTGTTAGACTGCATGAAACCAACACCCATATCGCGGGAGCTGATCGACGGGGTCATCGACTCGTTTCAGATAGCCGATTTTGCCGGTGCCACGATCCGCGAGATCAAATCTGTCGCCGCCCGGGCGGAAGCCGAATCGGGGGTCGAATTTATCAAAATGGAGATGGGCGTGCCGGGGCTTGCCCCCTCGAACATTGGCGTGAGGGCCGAGATTTCCGCTCTGGAGGCCGGTGTGGCGGGTATCTACCCCGACATGGACGGCTTGCCGCAACTCAAGGAGCAGGCCTCGCGTTTTGTCAAGGCGTTTATCGGCGTGGACATCGCCCCGGCGGGGTGCATTCCCGTGGTCGGCTCGATGCAGGGGACATTTGCCTCGTTTCAGCTCTGCGGACAGTGCGATCCGGCGCGCGACACGATCCTCTTCATCGACCCGGGGTTCAACGTCCAAAAGATTCAGATCGCCATTCAGGGGCTGAAAAGCGAGACATTCGACGTGTACGATTACCGGGGCGAAAAACTGCGCGACAAGTTGGAAAGTTACCTGCAAAAGGGCAACATCGCCGCGCTGATCTACTCCAACCCCAACAACCCGAGCTGGATCTGCCTCAAGGAGGAGGAGTTGCAGATCATCGGCGAGCTGTGCATGAAATACGACGTGATCGCCATCGAAGACTTGGCCTATTTTGCCATGGACTTCCGCCGCGAGTTGGGACGACCCTTTGCCCCGCCCTATCAGCCGACCGTCTCGCGCTATTGCGACCACTGCATCCTGCTGATCTCCGGGTCGAAAGCCTTCAGCTATGCCGGTCAGCGGATCGGGGTGGCCTGCATCACCGACAAGCTCTATCAACGAAAATACCCGGCACTCACCCGGCGGTATGGGAGCGGGACGTTTGGCACAATGTTCATTCACCGCATCCTCTATGCCCTCAGCGCGGGCACCAGCCACTCGGCACAATACGCCCTGGCGGCGATGTTCGGGGCGGCGGCTGACGGAGAATACGCCTTTTTGGAGGATGTCAAGGAGTATGGTCGCCGCGCGCAACGGCTCAAGGAGATATTCCTGCGCCACGGCTTCCGCTTGGTTTACGACAGCGACATGGGCGAGCCGGTGGCCGACGGCTTTTACTTTACGATCGCCTATCCGGGCATGACGGGCGGCGAATTGGCGCGCGAGCTGATGTACTATGGCGTGAGTGCCATTCCACTGGGCACCACGGGCAGTAACCAGCAGGGACTGCGCATCTGTACCTCGTTCATCTATCCGCACCAGTACGAACCGTTGGACGAGCGCATGGCCATTTTTGCTGAAAACCACTCCTAAAAAACTAACAACCTAAACCTAATAACTTATGATCTGGAACATCTCGAAGGAGTGCATGACTCCCGAAGAAAAACGCCACCTGCAGGGCGAACGCCTGCGTAAATTGGTCGAACGGGTCTACCACAGCGTACCCTTCTACCGGCAGAAAATGCAGGAAATGGACATTATGCCGCGCGACATCCGCACGATCGACGACATCGTGAAACTGCCCTTTACCACCAAGCAGGACCTGCGCGACAACTATCCTTATGGCCTTTTTGCCGTGCCTCTGTCGGAAATCGTGCGGCTACACGCCTCCTCGGGCACGACGGGCAAACCGACCACGGTGGGATACACTCGCTATGACCTGTCGGTCTGGTCGGAGATGACTGCGCGGTGTTTGACCGCTTATGGGGCCGACCGCAACGATATTTTTTCGGTCGGTTATGGCTATGGCCTCTTCACGGGAGGTTTGGGGATGCACTATGGGGTCGAGCACCTCGGGGCGACCGTGATCCCCATGTCGAGCGGGAACACCTCGAAGCACATCCAATTAGTGCACGACTTCGGAGCCACCGCGCTGGCCTGCACCCCCTCCTACGCCCTCTACATCGCCGAAACGCTCGAAAAAACGGGCATTCCGCGCGACGAATTTAAACTGCGCATCGGTATCTTCGGGGCCGAACCGTGGACAGAAAATATGCGCAAAGAGATCGAGGCCAAATTGGGCATCGACGCCTATAACATCTACGGCCTGAGCGAGGTCATGGGCCCCGGGGTCTCCTACGAATGCCAATACAAAGACGGCTCGCACATCGGCGAAGACCATTTCTACCCCGAAATCATCTCGCCCGACACCCTCGAACAACTCCCTTATGGCCAAGAGGGCGAGCTGGTCTTCACCACCCTCACCAAAGAGGGGATGCCGTTGTTGCGCTACCGAACCAAAGACCTCTGCGCGCTCGACCCCACCCCCTGCCCCTGCGGACGGACAAGCGTGCGCATGAGCCGCATCATGGGACGGAGCGACGATATGTTGATTATTCGTGGGGTGAATGTCTTCCCGTCACAGGTCGAAAGCGTGATTTTGGAGATGGAAGAGTTTGAGCCGCATTACCTACTGATCGTCGATCGCGTCAATAACCTCGACAACTTGGAGGTGCAGGTCGAAGTGAAAGACGGTTTTTATTCCGACGAGATCAACAAGATGATCGAGCTGAAAAAGAAGATCGCCGGTCGCCTGCACAGCGTCCTGGGGCTTCATGCCGACATCAAATTGGTCGAACCCTACACGATCGAACGCAGTCAGGGCAAAGCCCAACGGGTGATCGACAAACGAAAACTGAATTAATCATCCAAAAAGCAAGGTTATGATTATCAAACAATTATCGGTATTCATCGAAAATAAGACCGGCCGGATCAACGAAGTGACGCGCATCTTGGCCGATCAGGGAATCAATATGTCGGCTTTCAGTCTGGCCGAAAACGCCGAATTTGGCATCCTGCGGATGATCGTCTCGGACACCGAGGATGCCGCCAGCGCGCTCAAGGCGGCTCATTTCGGGATCAGCGCCAACGACGTGCTCTGCATCGTCTGCCCGAACACGCCCGGAGCCATGCACCAAGTGTTGGAGGTGCTGGCTCAAGAGCAGGTCTTCATCGAATACATGTACGCCTTCTCGCAGGGCGACAGTGCCAACGTGGTGATCCGCCCGACCGACGTACAACGCGCCGCCGAAATCCTCTCCGCCGCCGGATACGGAGCCACCGGGCTGTAATTTCAGCCTCTTTTCAGCCTTTGACTGCCGCTTTTAGAAAGCGGCGCAAATCGTCGCCTTTTGAAAAAGGCGACACCGAAAACTTTTGGGCTTCTCTTTGCAGGGTGATCATTCCTTGCAGGAACTTCGTCTTATTTTTCATGTCCCTTTGCCCTCCAAGCGAGCTTGGGGCGGGACATGAAAAACAAGACGCATTCGCCCACAGGCGAATGTGATCGCCCTGAAAACTCATCCGCCCCCAACGTATTATAGCTTCAAACGTCTCAAGCGAGCTTGAGCCGGGGCATACTGCATAAAACGCATTCGCCCACAGCCGAATGTGATCGCCCTGAAAACACAATTCATATCAGTTTCACAGAGTTTCGCCTCCAAACTTCCTATGGGAATACGATTTCTGTTTTTTTATTGCAATAAAAGAACAACGAAAAAGTTTCTGCACTACCTTTGTCCCTTTCTTTTCTTTCCTTAAACCGGAGAAGTTATGGCAGTAACAGCAATCATGATTGCGATCTTTGTGTTGGGCTATGCGGGCATCGCCACCGAGCACAACCTGAAGGTCAACAAGGCAGGCATCGCCCTGATTACGGGGATCGTCCTGTGGGTCGTCTATATTTTTGCGGCCGACTATTTTGTGCCCGCGTTCAACGGGGCCGATTTTCAGCATTTCTTGAGGATCACACCGCAGGCCGACACGCTTTCCAGACACGAGCAGTACATTCGCTTTGTTGTTGATTCCCAAGTGCTTGACCACGTCGGAGAGATCGCCGAGACCCTGCTCTTCCTGATGGGGGCAATGACGATCGTCGAACTGATCGACGTTCACGGAGGCTTCTCCTTTGTCACCAACCGGATCACCACCCGCAACAAACACCGGCTGTTGTGGACGATCTCGGTGCTCACCTTCTTCATGTCGGCCCTGTTGGACAACATGACCACGGCGATCGTCATGATTATGATGCTCCGCAAGCTGATCGCCAACTACAAAGAGCGGTGGCTTTTTGGCAGTGTGATTGTGATCGCGGCCAACTGCGGCGGGGCTTGGTCGCCCATCGGCGACGTGACGACCATTATGCTCTGGGTCAAAGGCAACATCTCGACCCTGCCCACGATTTTCAACCTGTTTATCCCCTGTCTGGTCTCCATGCTGATCCCGGTTTTTATCGCCAACCGGCTTTTGCACGGTATCCTCAGTGCGCCGGACTACAAAGACGAAATACCTGAATTGCAACGGCTTATGTCGAAGAACGAACGCCTTTCGATCCTCGTTCTCGGCATCGCCTGTCTGGTCTCGATCCCCGTTTTTAAAGCCCTAACCCACCTGCCGCCCTTTATGGGGGTGATGTTGGCGTTGGGTATTCTGTGGATTTACACCGAGATCATGTACAACCGCACCCCGAACATCGACGAGTCGATCAAAGAGCGGGTTTCCAGCGTGTTGAAGCGGATTGATATGTCGACCATCCTCTTTTTCTTGGGGATTCTGCTCTCGGTGGCCGCCCTGCAATGCGCCGGGGTGCTCTCGGCCTTCGCCGGATTTTTGGACGAAAAAGTACACAACATCTACGCAATCAACGTGTTGATCGGGGCACTCTCGTCGATCATCGACAACGTTCCGCTGGTCGCGGCGGCGATAGGGATGTATCCGATAGCCGATGCCGCGCTGGTGGCCGACGTGGCCGATTCGGCCTACATGGCGACCTTTGTGCAGGACGGCACCTTCTGGCAACTGTTGACCTACTGCGCCGGGGTCGGGGGGAGCATCCTGATTATCGGCTCGGCGGCCGGCGTGGTCGTCATGGGGCTTGAGAAAATCCGCTTCGGCTGGTACATGAAAAACATCTCACTCATGGCCCTCTGCGGCTACCTCACCGGCGTGGCGGTCTATTGGTTGCAGTCCCTGATAGTTTAGCCTTTTCCCGCCTTTGACTGCGACTTTTTAGAAAAGTCGCCCAAAATCGCAACTTTTTGAAAAAAGTTGCATCAAAAACTTTTGTGCTTGTGTTGGCAGGTCAAAAATTCCGGTAATGGTGCAAAAAGTGGCGCTTTTTAGGATTGAAAAGTGGCTTGAAACGAGGGGAGAGATTAGCTAATCACTCCCCTGCTTTTTGGGTATTTTGTCGAGGTTGGAATTGAAGTAT
>JAISHQ010000078.1 GCA_031262465.1 Rikenellaceae bacterium | reverse complement strand
CGAAAAGGTGCAGAACCACAAACAGGCGATCGAACGCTTCAAACAGGAGGCCACCGAGGCCGAACGGCAGGGCGATTATGGCCGGGTGGCCGAATTGCGCTATGGCAAAATTCAGCAGGCGCAGGAGCAGATCGACCTGTTGCAGCGGGAGATCGAACTCAATTCGTCGACGGGCGGAGCGATGATTAAGGAGGAGGTTGGCGCGGACGATATTGCCGAAGTGGTATCGCGCTGGACGGGCATTCCGGTCAACCGGATGCTCCAGAGCGAACGCGAAAAACTGCTGAAGATGGAGGACGAACTCCACCTGCGGGTCATCGGTCAGGACGAGGCCATTGTGGCCATCTCCGATGCCGTGCGCCGCAGTCGGGCGGGGTTGCAGGATGCCCGGAGGCCGATCGGTTCGTTTATCTTCCTCGGCACGACCGGAGTCGGGAAGACCGAGTTGGCCAAGGCGTTGGCCGAATTTCTCTTCAACGACGACAACATGATGACCCGGATTGATATGTCCGAATACCAGGAACGTCACTCCGTCTCGCGGTTGATCGGCGCGCCTCCCGGGTACGTGGGGTACGACGAGGGCGGCCAGCTGACCGAGGCCGTGCGCCGGAAACCCTATTCGGTGGTGCTGTTGGACGAGATTGAAAAGGCCCATCCGGACGTCTTCAACATCCTGTTGCAGGTGTTGGACGACGGCCGACTGACCGACAACAAGGGGCGCACGGTCGATTTTCGGAACACGATCATCATCATGACCTCGAACATCGGCTCGCACATCATCATGGACAACTTCGCCGAGATGAACGATTTCAATAAGGCCGAAGTGGTCGAAAAGACGAAAAATCAGGTTTTTGACCTGATGAAGCAGACGATCCGCCCCGAATTTTTGAACCGAATCGACGAGATCATCATGTTCACCCCGCTGTCGAAGGAGGATGTGCGGCAGATCGTCGAATTGCAGGTGGGTGGGGTTCAGCAGATGATGGCCGAAAACGGCATCACGCTCAACGTCGACGAGGCGGCCATGGAATTTCTCTCCGAAGAGGGGTACGACCCCACGTTCGGCGCAAGGCCGGTGAAGCGTACCTTGCAGAAATACCTGATTAACGAGCTGTCGAAGGCCATTTTGGCGGGCACGGTCAGCCGCGATTCGGTCATCACCGTGTCGGCCAAAGACAATAACCTCTTATTCAGCAACGGATGAAAATACTGACAGGCAAACAGATCCGCGAAGCCGATCGGGCGACGTTGGAGAATCAGGAGCTTCACTCGATCAACCTCATGGAACGGGCTTCGGAGCGCATGGCCGACTACCTGATGGGGCGGTACGACCGCAGTCGAACGTTTCTTTTCGGCGTGGGAAAGGGCAACAACGGCGGCGACGGGCTGGCCGTGGCGCGTTTTTTGGCCGAAAACGGGTACGCTTGCCGGGTCTATACCCTCTTTCTGCCCGAAGCGTGCAGTGAGGATTACCGGATCAACCTGCGGCGATTGCCCGCCTCGGTTGCCGTGGAGCCATTCCGCCCGGATGCTCCGCCAATCCCCGAACCGGGGGCGATCGTTGTCGATGCCCTGTTGGGGGTCGGCGTCAATGGCCCGGCGCGAGAACCGATCGCGACGGCGATTCAGCGGATCAACGCCGCCGGGCGCGAGGTGGTCTCGATCGACATTCCGTCGGGCATGGCCACCGAGTTCGGCAACCGCGATCGGCCGATCGTTATGGCCGATGTGACGCTCGCGCTCCAATTTCCCTCGCTCTCGATGTTGCTCCCCGAGGCGGGCGAGTGTGCCGGAGAGGTCGTGCCGATCGACATTGGGCTGGATCAGCGATTCATCGACGAAGCTCCGTCGCCCTATTTCTACGTCACCCGCGACGAGGTGAGGCACCTGGTCGAAAAACGACCGAAATTCGCCTTTAAAAACGAGTACGGCCACGCCCTGCTCATCGCCGGAAGCCCCGGGATGTGGGGTGCGGCGATGTTGGCCACGGGCGGGGCACTGCGCTCGGGGTGTGGGCTGGTCACGGTGCATCTGCCCGAGACGGCTCACCCGCTGATCCACACCAGCCATCCGGCGGCGTTGGTCAGCGCGGACAGCGGCGATCGCTTCACGCAGGTGCCGCGCGACCTTGAAAAATACACCGCTATCGGCATCGGCAGTGGCTTAGGGCAGGCTCCGGAGAGCCTCCGGGCGTTCGGCGAGTTGCTCCAAAGCTACCGGCGACCGATAGTGATCGACGCCGACGGGCTGAATCTGCTGGCCGCAAACCGGGAATTGTTAAAAGCCGTGCCGCCGGGGTCGATTCTCACCCCGCACGTGGGCGAACTGCGCCGGTTGATCGGTGCGTGGAAAGACGACAGCGAAAAGTTGCAAAAAACGACCGAGCTGGCCGCCTCCCTCGGGGGGTATGTCGTCATCAAAGGGGCTTATTCGGTGGTCTGCGACCCGGACGGAAACTATTGGTTCAACTCGACGGGCAACCCCGGCATGGCCAAAGGGGGAAGTGGCGACGTGCTTACCGGCCTGATGACCGGCCTGTTAGCTAAAGGGATGAACCCCCGCTCGGCGGCCATATTAGCCATTTACCTCCACGGCACCGCTGGCGACCGCGCCGCCCGACAGTGGGGACAAGAGGGCATGAACGCCGAAGATATTGCGCAGAACCTGAAGTGTTCGGAATAAACTCAAAGCAACGCCTCGGTTTCTTCGGCGATTTCGCGGAGGGAGGGGTGTGGGGATTGTTTAAGGCGGGTGGTTAGCGCGAGGGTCTGACGGCTCAACTCGGGTGACACGCCCGCCAAGCGTTCCAACGCGAAGACGGAGGCTCGGCGGGGGAGGTCGTCCGCCGTCAACAAAAATTGCTCGATTACATTCAGTAAATCAGCGGCTTGCCGTTCGTTAAGAATCCCTTTCATGGCTTGTCGGCCAATCATTTGCAAAGCCCCTTTCCAGCGGGAGCGATCGGCTCCGGTGAGCCACGCGCGAATCACCTTGGGGGCATCCGGAGCGGCGTAAAAGAGCTGCATCGCCGCGTGTTCCATCACCTCGTCCGTGGGCATCGCTTCGGCCCAGCGGTTCATCTGCTCGGCGGTGACCTCTGCCGGATCGTCCACATAAACCGCCGCCAACTTCAGTTCCCGGACATCCTGAAGAAAAAGGTACTCGGCCAGCGCATGATCCGGCGCATACTCCCCGGCCACGCGCCGAATCACCGGAATCGCCACGCCGTAACTCGCGCCATAGCTCACCCCCCGCTCGGCCATCGCCTCGACCACCGCGCCGTGCCGCTCGGGTTTCATCCGCCGAAGAATCTCGACCATCCGGTCGTTTTTGCTCTTATTTACCACTTATTAACCGGTTATGAACAGTTTGTTATAATTCAACGAGTTGGTTTAGTGCAAGTTCTATCATCCTTTGAACAAAGGGCTGATAATCCGTGTCGGACTCCCCGGCGATGCGTTGGGCGATAACGGTGCAGATGGTCGTGGCCTCGTGCCCCAACAGGGCGGCCAGCCCGGCCAGCGCCGAACTCTCCATTTCATAATTGGTGATCCGGCGACCGTTGTATCGGAAGGCCTCCAACTTGCGATTCATCTCCCCGTCGACCGGTGCAAGACGCACCGTCCGCCCCTGTGGGCCGTAAAATCCGGGGGCCGAAATGGTGATTCCCGGCACGGTAAAGGCCCGAAAGCGGTCGTTCAGCAGGCGGGAGGAATGAACAAAATAGGGCGAAGCCAGCCGCGCATCCCACTCCATGGCTCGGACAAAGGCCGACTCCATGTCCAAGTCGCACACCGCATCGCGCCCGGCGTAGAAATTCAACAGCCCGTCGAACCCGACGGAGGTCTCGGCCAAAATCAGGTCGCCCAAGCGCAAATCGGCCTGCAAAGCGCCGGAGGTTCCCAACCGCACAAGGTAAAGTTTTTTCCGCTCGGGCTTCACCGTGCGCGAAGCGAGGTCGATGTTGGCCAGCGCGTCGAGTTCGGTCATCACAATGTCGATGTTGTCCGTCCCGATCCCGTGGGAGAGGACGGTCAGTCGCCTGCCTCGGTAAACACCTGTGGCAGAGACAAATTCGCGGTTGGCCGTGCGCGATTCGATGGCCTCGAAACGCGAGGCGACCGTCTCAACCCGTCCGGGGTCACCCACCAAGACAATGCGGTCGGCCAACTGTTCGGGGCGCAGGTGCAGGTGAAAAATCGAACCGTCGGGGTTCACAATCAGTTCGGAAGAAGGAATTTTTGTCATGATACCATCTTGTATTTTGGCAGAAAGATACGGAAAAATACCTTATCTTTAAAGCCTGAAATAACGCCTTTTCGATGAAAATACATTCAAACATGATCCGCAACACGGTGTCGATTTTTGCGATTGTTTGTCTGTTTGTTGCTTGCTCCCCGAACCGGAACGGGGAGCAAGAGCTTCTGTTTACCGAAGTGACGGTCGATGACAAAGGAGCGGATCGACAGGCCACGGAATTTTTCGAGCAGATCGACAGTGTTTTTGTCCTTGATTTGCAAACGGCGGATCGCTTTCTGCTGGGATCAATCGGGCGCGTTCGCTGGGTCGACGAGAAAATATACGTCTTGGATAATACAAATGCACTGTATCTATATGACCGGCAAGGGAATCCACTTTTTCAGGTGGGCAGGCAGGGTCGAGGGCCGGGAGAGTATATCGGTATCCGGGATTTTTATGTCACGGCACAGCACATCCTGCTGTTCGATGACAGCAACTCAAACCTGATCGTGTACGACAAAGAGGGTGTTTTTCAGTACAATTGGGAAACTGAGGCTTACGACATCGGCCTGATCGACGATCGTACCTTGGTCGAACACGACGGGGCCGGAACTTTGACGGTCAAAAATCTGAATGGAGAGGTTTTGCGCGAGTTTACGTTGGATTTTCATGGATTGGAAGCCGTCGACGCGCCTTGTTTCTCCTCGTGGAATGGGCAACTGAGTTTTACCGATCCGATCAATCAATGTGTTTATCGTGTTTCGCCGGATTCCCTCACACCATCTGTTCGCCTGAATTTAGGCTCGTGGCAAATTCCCTCAACATATTACAACTCGTTTCAGGGGGAGGCGCCGAATAACACCTACTTGAATGTGTACCAAAAAACTTCTTTTGAAACCAATTACGGACTGCTACGCGGCTACGAGGAGGGTTCGTCTTGGGAATACTATCCATTTACCGTAAAAATGATGACTAAAAAGGTGTATCGTCACAAAGCGTCCGGGAGAACATTCCTGTTGGAATTGCCTTTGACCGACAAAAACATCGACCCCGGTTTTCTTATTTTGGGGATAAGCGGAGGCACGTCCGCAGGCGATTTTTTTGTCACCTCGGTAGACCCCGAAAGAGTGCTTGATTTTTTGGAAACCGATTCGATTAAAAATCCGATGCTTCTGCGGTTGCGGGAGCGGATACAGGACATGAATATTTCACCCGAAGGCAATCCCCTCTTGCTATTTTATCGTTTGAAAAACTTTATCTTTAAGGCCTGAAAAAACTCCTTATTATGAAGACACATACCCCTATTCTCCGCAACATCATTCCGCTTTTCACGCTGATATTCTGCTCATTGACAGTCGGGGCACAGCCCATGGCTCAACTGCCCGTCGACCCGCAGGTTCGCACCGGGAAATTGGGAAACGGGCTGACCTATTACATCCGCCACAACGAACTGCCCAAAGCGCAGGCCGAATTTTACATCGCCCAGCGCGTCGGTTCGATGCAGGAGGAGGAGAACCAGCGCGGGCTGGCTCACTTTTTGGAACACATGGCCTTCAACGGAACCCCCCATTTCCCCGGCAAGAGCCTGACCGAATACCTCGAATCGGTCGGGGCCAAATTCGGCTATAACATCAACGCTTATACCTCGTTCGACGAGACCGTCTACACGCTGATGAACATCCCCGTCACCCGGCAGGCCATTGTCGACTCGGCCCTGTTGGTGCTCTACGACTGGTCGTGCGGCATCGCCTTAGAGGACACCGAGATCGACGCCGAACGCGGGGTGATTCACGAGGAGTGGCGCACCGGCCAGAGCGCGCAGATGCGCATTTTCAATCAGGTACTGCCCGTTATCTTCGCCGGAAGCCGCTATGGCCACCGGTTGCCGATCGGCGAAATGGAGGTGGTCGACAACTTCCCCTATCAAGACATCCGCGACTATTACCACAAATGGTATCGCCCCGACCTTCAGGCGATTGTGGTGATCGGTGATGTCGATGTCGATTACGTAGAGGCCAAAATCAAAGAGCTGTTCAGCACCATTCCGCTGGCCACCGATCGCGCCGAGCGGGTCTATTTTGAGGTGCCCGACAACGCCGAACCGATCGTCGCGCTGGCCACCGACAAGGAGCTGACCAACGTCCGCACCTCGGTCTTTTACAAACACCCGCCGTTGGCCGTGGAAACGCGCAACACGCCGTTGTTCTACGTGCAGAATTACATGGATGCCGTCATCGGCTCGATGATGGATGCCCGCTTGGAAGAGTTGGTGCAACAGGCCGACCCGCCCTACTTGGCCGCCGGGGTCTATAACGACCAACTGCTTGGCGTTACAGCGACCGAAGAGGCGTTGACCGCCGTGGTCATCTCCGACGAAACGGGCATCGAGCGCGCTTTCCGCGCCTTGCTCACCGAGTTGCGCCGCCTCGACCAACACGGTTTTACCGCCGCCGAGTACAACCGCGCCCGAGCGGACTTTTTGAACGCCGTGGAAACCAGCTACAACGAACGTGCGAAGCAACAAAACGCCACTTATGCCAACGAATACACCCGCTCGTTTTTGGAAGGCGAGCCGATTCCCGGTGTCGAAGCGGAACGTGCCCTCTACCAACAACTTGTGCCGGGGCTGACG
Organism: Rikenellaceae bacterium; assembly: GCA_031262465.1. Taxonomy (GTDB): domain Bacteria; phylum Bacteroidota; class Bacteroidia; order Bacteroidales; family Rikenellaceae; genus JAJQAW01. The sequence continues at coordinate 1,504 of JAISHQ010000078.1, read as the reverse complement.
GTCAAGGACATCAACCAATACGTTCAGGAGCTGATCTCGGACAAGAGAAACATCGTCTTTTTCATGCAAGGCCCCGATCGGGCGGATATAGCCTATCCCACCGCCGAGGAGATTCTCGCCCTTTATGACGAGGTACTGAAAAGTAACACAGCGCCTTATGTCGATACGGTTTCGGACGAACCGCTGATCGGCCAATTGCCCCAGCCCGGCACGATCACCGGCACGGCGCACGACACCGTTTTCGATGCCACGGTGTGGACACTCTCCAACGGGGCGCGGGTGGTTGTCAAACCGACCCCGTACAAGGACGATCAAGTCGGGATGCAGGCCGTCAGCCCCGGCGGTTACTCGCTGATCGACAGCCGATACGACTCCACCGTGGGCTTCCTCTCCTCGATCGGCTCGTTGGGAGGATTGGGTAATTTCAGCGCGACAGACCTGCCCAAAGTGCTGGCCGGTAAAAACGTCAGCGTCTCGGCCTCGGTCTCGGAGCTGAGCGAAAGCGTGGGAGCGGGCGGTGCGCCGAGGGATTTGGAGACCCTCATGCAGTTGGTTTACCTCCAATTTACCGCCGTGCGCGCCGACCGGGAGGCCTTCGCTTCGTGGCAGAACCGGCAGGCGGCCGCCCTGCGGAACATGGATGCCGAGCCGATGTTTGCCTATCAGGATTCGCTCGACCAGACCCTTTACGACCGCAATCCGCGCCGCAGAAATCCCACGGCGGCCGAAATCGAAGCGTTGGATTATACCGCCGCGCTGGAGCTGTTCCGGGCACGTTTTGCCGATGCCTCCGACTTTACCTTCCTCTTTGTGGGCAATGTCGACACCGCCACGCTGAGGCCACTGGTCGAACAGTACATCGCCTCGCTCCCGGCCACTCACAGCCGCGAACGCGCCGGAGAGCCGATCCTGCCCGTCCGGGGTCGGAAGACCAACTTCTTCGAGAAGACCGTCGAATCGCCCAAGGTGACCATGACATACATCTTTTCCGATCGCATAGAACCCAACCTGAAAAACAGCGTGTTGATGGATGCCCTGTGGCAGGTGCTGTTCAGCCGCTATTTCGAGACCCTGCGCGAGGACGAAGGGGGGACATACAGCCCGCAAGTCAGCGGAAGCATCTCGCCCGCCCGCGGACGGGAGGTGATCGTGGTCTCGATCGAGACCAACGCCGAACAGTATGAGCGGTTGGGTCAGCTCATCGTCGAAGAGATTGAAAAATTGGCCGCCGAAGGCCCCAGCGAGGCCGATTTCCAAAAAATCCGGGAGTATATGCTCAAGACCGAGGCCGAAAACCGGCAACAAAACGGCTATTGGATGCAACAGCTCAACACCTATTACCTCAACGGGCAGGATCACCTCTCCGGGTACTTCGAGACCGTCAACGCCATGACCCCGCAGGAGATCCGCGACTTCGCCAACCAGCTCCTCCAAGCGGGTAATGTGGTGAACGTCACCATGAACGGGGTGTCTCTGAAGTAATTATAAATTATGAATTATGAAT
>JAISHQ010000032.1 GCA_031262465.1 Rikenellaceae bacterium | reverse complement strand
CCAACGAAACAAACAAAAATAATCATAAGTAAATCTACAACCCATGCAGAGCAAAGGTGCCATTAAGTTCTTCGCGATCGTTTTAGCTATCGCGTGCTTGTATCAGCTTTCGTTTACTTTCGTGACTAACCGCGTCGAGCGCAAAGCCGCCGGTTACGCCCAACAATTCCCAGCGGAAGAACGCGACTCGCGCGAGCAACACTACCTCGATTCGATGAAGACCCAGACGGTCTACAACCTCGGAATCGTCAAATTTACCTACAAAGAAGCCAAAGAAAAAGAACTCAACCTCGGGCTTGACCTGCGGGGCGGGATGAACGTCATGCTCGAAATTTCGGTGCAGGACGTGGTCAAAGCCCTGTCGAATAACAACCCCGACCCGATGTTCAATCAGGCGATGGCGCTGGCCACCGACCGCTCGCGGAGCAGTTCGCGCGATTACATCACGCTCTTTGCCGAAGCCTATGAAGAACTCGTTCCCGGCGGCCGCCTGAGCTTTATCTTCAATACGCCCGAGTTGCGCGAATACGTCAATCCGGAGAGCACCAACGCGCAGGTAATCACCGTCCTCCGCGATCAGGCCAACTCCGCCATTGAAAACTCGTACAACGTCCTGCGCAACCGCATCGACCGCTTCGGTGTGGCTCAGCCCAACATCCAGCGACTCGAAAACTCGGGGCGTATCTTGGTAGAACTCCCGGGGGTCAAGGAACCCGACCGGGTGCGTAAACTGCTTCAGGGGACGGCCAGCCTCGAATTTTGGGCCACTTACGACAACACGGATATTTTCCCGATGTTGGATCAGGCCAACGCTTATATTAAGGAGTATTTGGCCGCTCAATCCGGTCAGCAGACAATCGCCGAAGAGGAACAGACCGAGGCCGTAGCCCGCGATGTGGAAGAGGTCGCTGAAGGCGAAGAAAATGCCCAAAGCCTGTTGGATCAACTCGGTCAGTTGGCCGATACGACCGCAACAACCCTCAGCGAAGAGGAGCAATTGGCTGAATACGCCAAAGAGATGCCCCTGTTCTCGAAACTCTCGCCCATGTACGATCAGATGAACGGCATCTACACCGGGCCGATCATCGGGCAGGCTTTCCCGTCGGATACGGCGGCTGTGATGGCTTACCTCAACCTGCCGCAAGTCCGGGCGATGTTCCCCCGCGATTTGGACGTGCTTTGGGGCGTAAAACCGATCGAATTGGCATCGGCCACCGGCACTCGTCCGCAGGAAGTGGTTCAACTCTATGCCATTAAGAAAAATACACGCGATGGGCTGGCTCCGCTCGATGGTGGTGTGGTGACCGACGCGCGCGAGAACCCCTCGCAAAACGGCGGCGGATACGAAGTGTCGATGGCCATGAACGCCGAAGGTGCTCGCAAATGGGCGCGCTTGACCGCCGACAACATCGGCAAATCCATTGCCATCGTCCTCGACGGCTATGTTTACTCCGCCCCGACCGTTCAAACTGAAATCTCCGGCGGACAATCTCAGATCACCGGCAATTTCACGATCAACGACGCCCGCGACTTGGCCAACGTGCTGAAATCGGGGAAATTACCCGCTCCGGCGCGCATTGTGCAGGAAGCTGTGGTCGGCCCCTCGTTGGGACAGGAGTCGATTGATTCGGGGATGCTGTCGTTCGTCTTCGCCTTTGTTTTGGTGTTGCTCTACATGATCGTCTTCTACAACAAAGGGGGCTGGGTGGCCAGTTTCGCGCTGATTGCCAACCTCTTCTTCCTCTTCGGGGTCTTTGCCTCGTTCGGTTTTGTGCTGACCATGCCGGGTATCGCCGGGATTGTGCTGACGATGGGGATGGCCGTCGATGCCAACGTCATCATCTATGAACGCATCAAAGAGGAGGTGCGCGCCGGAAAAGGCATCTCGCTGGCGATCAAGGACGGTTATAATAACGCCTATTCGGCCATCATCGACGGTCAGTTGACCACGCTGATTACCGGTATCGTGCTCTTCATCTTCGGTTCAGGTCCGGTACAAGGTTTTGCCACCACGTTGATTATCGGTATCCTGACTTCGCTCTTCACTTCGATCTTCATCACCCGCCTCTTCTTCGAGGCGATGCTGAATCGGAAACAGCGAATCAGCTTCTCCAACAAATTCAGTGCTAACTTCTTGGCCAACACCCGTTTCGACTTCATCGGTATGCGCAAGATCACCTATGTGATCTCCGCCGTGCTGATTTTGGCCACGCTGGTATCGCTCTTCACCCGGGGCATGAGCTACGGGGTCGACTTCTCGGGCGGGCGGGCTTATGTGGTGCGTTTCGACCAAAATGTCGATGCCGATCAGGTGCGTGAAGCGATCGCCGGTGTCTTCGGCGAGACCATGGAGGTAAAACAATACGGAACCGAGGAACAACACCAATACCGCATCATCACCCAGTACCGTTTCGACGAAGAGGGTGACGATGTGACCAGCGAAGTGAACCGGATGATGTACAACGCGCTGGGTAGCCTTTATGCCACTCCGCTGACTTACGAACAGTTCGAGACGACCGCCACCAGCGACTATGGGATCATCTCGGCCGATAAGGTCGGCCCGAGCGTGGCCAGCGACATCACCCGCAACGCGATCATCGCCATCGTCTTCTCGCTCTTGGCCATCGGGCTTTACATCGCCATCCGCTTCAAACGGTGGCAATGGGCGGCAGGCGGCGTGGTGGCTCTGCTCCACGATACGCTCATCACGATCGGTATCTTCTCCATGTTCCAGGGCATCCTGCCGTTCAACATGGACGTTGACCAATCGTTCATCGCCGCGATCCTGACGATCATCGGGTACTCGATCAACAACACGGTGGTCATCTTCGACCGCATCCGCGAATACCTCAAAATCTACCCGAAACGCACGCTGAAAGAGAACATCAACGGTGCGGTCAACTCCACGCTGGCGCGTACCGTGAACTCCTCGGGCACGACCATCGTCGTCCTGCTGGCGATCTTCATCTTCGGCGGCGAAGTGATCCGTGGATTCGTATTTGCCCTGCTGTGCGGTATGATTATCGGGACCTTCTCCTCGATCTACGTCTCGACCCCGATCGCTTTCGACCTGATCAGTCGCAAAAAATCAAAAAAAGAATAAGGGAAACTTCCCAAATACCCAACAACAGAGAGGCGGACAACTGTCCGCCTCTCTGTTGTACTACCATTATGGTTACCCTAAGGAAGATTTATCCCGGCTTTGCGGGCTTGGGAATGTTGCAGGCGACGGGGGATGGTGTAGAGTTTGCCGGCTTTGACGAACTGCGCGCCGGTTTGTTTGAACCAGAATGAAACGCCCTGCCGGGCGCACTCCTCGCGCAGGGACATCACCCAATCGAAGTTGCACGAACGCGCTCCGGCTCCCGATTCTCCGCCGGCAACCACCTGCTCCGTCCACTCCCCGATGTGATACGGTGCCAAGTCGATCGGCCCCAACAGCGGCTCGCAGATGATGCGCTTGTGCTTGATCGGCGCGGCGCGGTAGATCGGCAGGCGATAATCCGCCCGGTCTTGATTCTCGACCGTACAACAGATCGTCACGTGCTCCCAACCGTCGCCCCAATCGGCGGGCACACATTCGGCCAAGCGGTCGATGCGCTTGGTTATCATGAGAAAACGCAGGTCGCTCCGCTCGCGCATCATGTCCCACGCCTCGGCGCGCCACGGGTCGGCCTCTTCCAAGAAGAAATCGGAGGTAAAACAGGTGTAGACCAGCGTCCCGGCAGGGATTTTATACTCGCCGGAACGCTTTTTCCGGGCGATCGGCGCATCGAAACTCGCCGTTTTCACGACGGAGGCACTGTCGATGCCCCGTTTCTCGTCACCCCGATAAACATAGCAATGCGCACACCCCGCGCTCAATTTGCGGCACCCGTGCCACAGGTTCCACATCTTAGAGCTTGGAATAATCGCATTCATTATTATTTGGAGTTTCTAAAAGCCCAAAAGACAAGGCTTGCGACCGAGGGAAAAGCGCAGTGTACTATAAAGGTACTCGAGCATTTTCACGAGGGAGCGTAACGCAGTATTTTGGGCTTTTAGGAGCTTCAAACTTATACCTCTTTCACCAATCTCATAACCCGGTCAATTGCATCGTCAGCTTGGGCGATGGATTCGAGGCCGAGAGTCATGCAATGGACGTTCCCTTCGGTCAGGGCAAATTTGAAGGAGGCCTCCCGTTCGTCGTCGCGGACGTGTTTGCCCTCGCCGAAAATCTTCATGCCGACGATGCCCTTGCCGTTGCGCTTGGCGCGTCCGAGAATCTCTTTCACGCTGTCGGGATCGCCGTCCATGTTGGTGCCAAACGGGTTGATGCGCGCCATGATGACGTCGACCCACGGGTTATCTGCCGCCACGGAGAGGGCTTGCAGGTTGTGGCACGAAATCCCAATGGCCTTGACGATCCCCGCCTCTTTGGCGCGGGTCAAGCCCTCCATGTAATGGGTGCGCGTGGTCGCCCAATCGGGCTGATTAATGAAGTGCATCAACAGGATGTCGATGTAATCGGTTCCGATCTCCAAGCGGAAGCGATCCAATACTTTGGAGACATCCTGAACGGCGGGCGAGCCGTCGCGTTGATGCGTCATCTTGGTCAACAGCGTCACTTTCTCACGCGGCAGGGCCTTGAGCGCCGCACCGACGTAGGGTTGCGAGCCGTAAGCGTCGGCCATGTCGAAAAAGGTAACCCCCCGTTCGTAGACGTGGTGCGCCAATTTGACAAAATTCTCCGTCCCCAAGCGGGTCTGGTTCGAGGCTCCGTTGCCCCCGATCGACCCCGTTCCCATGGCGATGCGCGAGGTCACAATCCCCGAGTTGCCCAAAGCCACCCGGTCGACCTTTACCGCCTCTTCCGCCCCGATACCGCTCAATTGAGCCATCGCTTTATCGAGTTGCGACAAGCCGATCAACCCGGCCGCGCTGACCTTTAAAAATTTTCTTCTGTCCATATCGTTTTTTAGTTTAATTGTCTATGTGTATGGCGTACAACGATTTAGAGGCGGTTATAAAAAGCGTCTGGCCGTCCGCCCCACCGAAGCAGACGTTGGCCGTCCAGCCCTCGGCAACCGGGATGTGGCCGATGTGCTCACCCGCCGGGTTAAAAATGGTCACCCCTCGGCCGGTCAGGTAGATATTGCCTGCCGCGTCGAGGGTCATGCCGTCCGACCCCATGTCGATTAGCGCCGTTTTGCCGGAAAGGCTTCCGTCGGCCTCTATGTCGTACCTGTACGTCTTTCCCGCACCGATGTCGGCGACATACAGCCGCTTGCCGTCGGGCGTTCCGACAATGCCGTTCGGCTTTTGCAGGTCGGCGGCGACCCGTTCCAACGTTTTGCCGTCAGCCGAGAGGCGATAGACGTGCTCCCCGTCCTGTTGCATCGCGGGCGAGCGTTGCCAATAGTCGCGCGGATAGAGCGGGTCAGTAAAATAGATGTCGCCACCCGGAGTCACCCACAAGTCGTTGGGGCCGTTGAGCTTATGTCCGTCAAAATCGGCGACCAGCACCCGATGGGTGCCGTCCGGGGCGATGCGCCAAAGCTCATTTTCCGCGTCCGAACAGGAGAGCAGGTTGCCCTCTCGGTCGAAATAAAGCCCGTTGGCGCGCCCGGCACCCTCCATAAAGAGGGACAGCTGGCCGTCGACCGACCATTTCAGGATGCGATCGTTCGGCTGATCGGTAAAATAGACATTCCCCTGCCCGTCCGCCGCAGGCCCCTCGGTAAACGAAAAGCCGTCGGCCAATTGGATCAATTCGCCGCCCGGAACCACCACAGCCCCCTCCTGTCCCGTTAGAGAAAGGGACAGCAGGAGAAACAGGGTGCAAACTATCGTTCGTATCATGATCGAGCCTTTTGTAAAATTTTTTTGTAAATATACTTTTTTTTCTGTTAAATACCCATTTAAAGAACAGGGAACTTCTAAAAAGTCGCAGTTACAGGCTCACTGAAAGTCCGGCGGTTATTTGTGGCCGGGAGGAGCGGTTGGTTTGGTAGGCGGCCAAGCGGAAGACGAATCCTGTGCCAGCCGTGCGCAGGGGGTTGAAGTCGACCGAAATTTCTGCGCCGTAAGAGTATTCCGTGCGCCAGCCCGGATCGGTTTGTGTAAAGGGGTTGTAACGCGCCGCGCCGCCGAAGAGGTTGGCCGAGATGCGCTGGATGTAGATCAGCTGGTCGATCCCTCCGTCGGGATAGGCGATCGGGAAGCGATAGTCGACCAGCGCGGTCCCCAACTCCCGGGGGGCAAAATCGTAATCGACCCCGCGCGGAAAGAGGATGTTGTGGCTGAATTGGTACCACGCCTCGGACTGCGTTTGGTAGGCTCCGCGAAGCTGAAGCGAATGATTCATTCCCAAACCGGGCAGGTAAATGTTCCCATAGAGCGACCACAACGAGCCGAAATTGTTGTCGAGTGGCGAGGTTGTCCAGACGGCCTGCGCCCCGAAGCCCCAGCGCGGAGCCAAATCGCGGAGCGCCATGTTCCGATTGTGGGAGTAGGCCAACGAGATGTCGCTCTGCTGATAGCCGCGCATATAATCGGCTGTCGCCGGACGGTAGAGCATCGCGTTGCGGTGGGAGAGGTTAATGGCGGGGGTCAACAGCCGCGACACCGCCCCCGAGGAGAGCCGGAACGGCAGGGATACCCGCCCACCGATCGCAAAATATTTTTTATTCCACCCGGCAGGAAGCGGAGCATCGACTGTGGGCCGGAGTACCTGCCGCCGACCGCCGTCGTACTCGGCGTTGATCTCTATTTTCGGGGCCATGGACAAAAAGCGGATTCCTCCGCGCCACCAGCTGTTGCCGTGTACATAGCCGTAACTGAGGTACCCCTCGGTGTCGCTCAGGTCGTTTTGGCTGACGAGGGTCGCGCCAAAATCGAGGTCGAGGTTTCGGCTGTTAGCCGTCTCCAACACGTTGAAGCTGACCGGCGCCCAGCTGTGGAGGCGAAAGAAATGTGTTGCGCGCCGATAACGTTTGGCGGATAGTTGTTCACTGCGATCGGCCACGGGGTAAAGGGTCATCGTGTCGAGGTTCGGCAGGCCAAAATCATAGACCGGCGGGTTGACCCGGTTGACCGGCAGTTGCGAATAGGGCACCTCCTCCCCAACCCACTCATCTTCAGCGAGCAAGGAGAGAAAATAACCCTCGCGGCGGTAGGTGGTCTGCACCGTCGTCCCGTCAGCTTTGGCCGAGGCCATCCGCGAGCCGAAGCGGGAGTCGGTCAGCCGATATTCCTTGCCGAGAGCCGGGTCAAAGGCGTGTACCTCGTCTTTGCCCGAGGCGATGGAGTTGAAATAAAACTTCCCCCCGGAGGCGCTCAGGTGGTTGATGGTCACAAACGAGGGGCGAGTGATGGGGTAAAGCCCTTGCCCGTCGGCGGTTACGGCGGTCAGCCCCATGCCCGCTTCGGACAGTGTAATCAGCGCCAGCGTACCGCTCGGCTCGTCCCACGCCATGCCGTGAACGCTCAGCGAGTCGGGCAAAAGCATCTCCCCGGTCGGCTGAAAATCGGCATCAAAAAAGGATAGGCTGTATTTCCGGGCGGGATCGTATCGAACCGCCACAAAAGCGCCTGATTGATAAGGGGTCACGTAAAACAGATTCCCCTTCGTGCGAACCCTCCGCGCCCGGCCGGAGCCGTCGACCGTCGTGCGACGAACAACCGAGCGGTTGCGCTGTTCCCAAAAGAGGCTCGGCTGGTATTCTGTCCAATAGAGCTGATCGCCGATGAGCGCCGGGCGACTGCTCAGGGTGCCGGTATAGGTCAATCGCCGTTCGGCTCCGCTCTGCGGATCGACCGTCACCAAGCGATCGGTCAGGCTGAAATCGGACTTGTGGGCGATGATCTGCCCCGACGAGGCGAAGAGCGGATAGGCATAGGTCGTGTACGTAAGGAAAGGCGTGGCGATCGTCCGCGTGTTGTCCGGGGTATCAGGCAGAGCGTCCCACAGCGTTTTCAGCTCGGAGAAAGCGGCCTTGAACAGGTCGCCGGAACTCGTCCCAAAAAAGCGGCGGAAGGCGACATTGCGCGGGAAGATCAGGTAAGGCCGACGGGCGATGAAGTCGAACGTTTGCTCCCACATCCCGGGGCCAAAGAGTTTGTATCCCTTGTTGGTCAGCTGATAACCATAATGGTAGTGATCGGGGATGTAATCGCGCAGAGAGCCGCAAAACCATTTGTCGAGGCTGAATTGGCTGACATCCCCGTCGGCCAAATAGGCGCGGTAGGCGATCGTAAACTCGGGTTGCAAGGCGCGCCCGAAGCTCGCAACGGCCGTTTCGGCCAACACGGCATCGCCCTCCAAAAACCATTTGGGTACAAAAGCCGACGAGGCACCCACCGCCTGCTCGCCAAATAGGATAGAAGCCAGCCGGATCACGTGGCGGTTGAGGTTGCTCATCTGCACCACGTGGCGGTATTCGTGCGTGGCCAGCTGTTTCAGCCAAGGGGTGGCAAAGGTCTCGGTCGGAGGGGATGTTTGCAGTTCGGCGCGACTGGGTGTCCAGACCACGATGCCGTTCGAGCGCAGGTTTTGAGTGCGGAGCACGATGGGCAGACGCATCGGTGGCTCGGAGAAACCATACCTCAGCGCGTTGTACGCCGTGTCGATCACCAGCGCAACACGCCGGGCATCGGCCTCGGCATCAGCGGGGTAGATCAGCCGATAGCGGTCGCTGACCTGCTCCATCCACCGCACCGAGAAGGGGTCTTGCCCGTTGGAGTGGTATTGGGCACGCAACGCCCCACCGCCCCAGAGCGAGAGGCAAAACAACAGCGCAAGAAGTCGATTCCGGCTTTTCATCCGCCCGCTTTTTTGACTTTGTAGCCCGCCCGGAGCAATAGGTCGACCACCCGGTCGCGAAAATCGCCCTGAATAATAATTTCCCCCTCTTTTGCCGATCCGCCTGTGCCGCATTTGGTTTTTAACTCTTTTCCGAGTGTATTCAGATCATCTTCCGTGCCAATAAATCCGGTGATGAGGGTCACGGTCTTTCCGCCCCGGTGTTTGCGGTCGAGCCACACCTTGAGGTTCTGCTGTTGCGGGGGCAGGGTTTGAGCCTCTGACCGGTCGTCAGCGGTGTATTCAAAATCGGGATTGGTCGAGTAGACCATGCCCAAACGGGCTTTCCAATCGTTTTGCGACATCCTTTTATCTATTGTGGGAATATCTAAAAGGCCAAAAGACAAGGCTTGCGACCGAGACAAAAGCGCAGTGTACTAAACATACTCGAGCATTTTGGCGAGGGAGCGTAACGCAGTATTTTGGTCTTTTAGGGATTCCCATATAATTTACCTTGATAAGTATCTGTTGCCTCCAAATGTTTTTCAAGCAGAGCTAACAACTGTTCGTTGCGGATCAATCCCCAGCGGTGCCCGACGTGGTAACGCGGCGGAGCCTCTCCGGCAAAGCGTTCGATCACCAAATCGGGGCGCAGGCGCGCCAACACCTCGGCGAAAAAGGCGATGTATTCCGGCAGTTCAAACAACGGAAACTGCTCGGGGTCAGCGGCGTACTGCTCCTCCATCGCCGTGTCGCGGAAGAGTTGCAGCTGGTGGAATTTGACCGTATCGAGCGGCAGGGCGTTGATCAGAGCGGTTTGGTCGAGCATCATCCGGCGGCTCTCGCCGGGCAGTCCCAAGATAAAATGCGCTCCGACCCGGATGCCCCGCTGGGCGGTGGCCTCAATGGCGCGCTGGGCGCAGGCGAAATCGTGCCCCCGGTTGATCTGCCGCAAGGTCTGGTCGTAACACGATTCGATGCCGTATTCGATCGCCACATACCGCTCCTCGGCCAGCCGGGCAAA
>JAISHQ010000089.1 GCA_031262465.1 Rikenellaceae bacterium | reverse complement strand
GCGCCGGTCGCCATCAGTCCGAAGACTATGCTGCCCCTCGACTTGCATGTGTTAAGCCTGCCGCTAGCGTTCATCCTGAGCCAGGATCAAACTCTCCATTGTAATTACTTTGTTTCATTTTATATCCTTAGCTCACTCAAAGGTATTGCTTGTATTTTTGCTTGTACAAAAATCAAACAGTTTATCTTTGTTAAAAATAAACTTGCTGCTCAAACTGTCAAAGAACTTTTTGGTATAAAAAATGCTTTCGCATTGATTATTCGCTCTCAAAAAATGGCCGGAAATACCTTTCGGAAAATTTGCCGAGCCAGACCACAAAGATACGGCGGATTTTTGAACCGTGCAAATCTTTGAAGAAAATTTTTTGTGTAAAGAACGTTGGTCGTTTCGCTGTGGAGCTGTATTTCTACTGCGCTCGCCGTTGATTCCGACCCGTTTTCGCTGGGACTATTTGTCCGTAGCGGGTGCAAATGTACGGAGATTTTTATTCCGTGCAAATTTTTCGGAATCTTTTTTCTGAGGTTTTTGCCTCGGACTAAAGCATCGCGCTATTGATCAGCAGGTTCGGTAGCGAAAAAATTTTACGTTCTTTGGCGCTCAACCGCTTTTCGATGACCGAAGTGATCCGATGGAAGACCTCATCGACCGTGCCTTGCCCGTAAACGGGGAAGTATTTTCCCTGCCCGTCGTAGAAATCGGCCACGACGGCGGTCTGTTCTTTATAGACGCGGATGCGGTTCTTGATGACCTCGATGTCCGAATCGTCGGCGCGGCCGCTCTCGCGGCCCCGGATGAGGATGCGGTCGACCAACTCGTCGTCCGGCACATCCAAAAAGACCATCAGCGTTACCTCCAAATCCTTCGTTTTCAGCATTTCGTCGAATGCTTCGGCTTGGGGGATGGTTCGCGGAAAACCGTCGAAAATATTCCCTTTACCCTGATCGTGAGTGGCGATGTACTTCTTAATGATTTGGTTGACCAGCTCGTCGGGAGCCAACAACCCCTTTTCGATAAAGTCCTGTACTTCTCTCCCCAATGCGGAGCCTTCCCGAATCTCGCGGCGGATGATGTCGCCCGTAGAGATATGGTCTAACCCGTATTTTTCCACCAACTTCGCGGCTTGTGTGCCTTTCCCCGATCCCGGAGGACCGAACAATACAATGTTTACCATGATAAAACAAAAATGAAAAACTTAATCTTAAATGTGTTTTGAGCGGCGTAAAATTGCGGATTATGTCCGATTGTACCAAACTTTTGCCTATTTTTGTTTTATTTTTTAAATTTTGTAAAAATTTTATCGTATGCCTGAAACCATCGCCTCGCTCGGAGAGTTTGGCCTCATCGACCGCATCACCGGGAATTTCTCGGCTAAACACCCTCAAACGCTGAAGGGAGCAGGCGACGATGCCGCCGTGATAGACACCGGAAAGAGTTTAACGCTGATTTCGACCGATTTGTTGTTGGAGGGGATTCATTTTGACCTGATCTATACGCCGCTCAGGCACTTGGGGTACAAGGCTGTGGTGGTCGGGATTTCGGACATTTACGCCATGAACGGCGCGCCGAGGCAGATCACGGTTTCGATCGGTCTTTCGGCTCGGTTCGGGGTGGAGCAGGTCGACGAACTCTATGCGGGGGTGAAAATTGCCTGCGACCAATATGAGGTGGACTTGGTGGGCGGAGATACGACGGCCTCGATGACGGGGTTGACACTCAGCGTCACGGCGATTGGGGAGGTGGAAAAGGACAAAATCGTTTACCGAAGCGGGGCGCGAGAAAATGACCTGATTTGTGTGACGGGCGATTTGGGATCGGCTTACCTCGGACTAAAACTGCTCGATCGGGAGAAGCGGGTATTGGAGGGGATCGAGAACCCTCAGCCCGTGTTTGACGGCTATGAGTACCTGTTGCAGAGGCAATTAAAGCCTCAGGCGCAACGCGATGTGATCGAGGCCATGAGGGAAAACAGCTTGGTACCGACGGCCATGATCGACCTGTCGGATGGGTTGGCCTCGGATTTGCTTCAACTCTGCAAAGCCTCGAAGATGGGGGCACGGGTCTATTTGGAGCGGATTCCGATCGCCAAAGAGAGCTTTGCGCTCGCCGAAGAGTTGCACATCGACCCGGTGGTGGCGGCGCTGAATGGCGGAGACGACTATGAGCTGTTGTTTACCGTACCATTAAATAAACAGGGCGAGATTGCCCAAATTCCCGGCGCGGAGATTATCGGGCACATTGTGACTGAGGGCAAAGGGGCGGCGTTGACCACGCCGGACGGGCAGGAGATTACCTTAACAGCTCCGGGATTTGGGGACGGGGGCCGTTAAAAGCCCACATAAATAGGAATAAAACAGTTTAACAATGATAGATAAAAAAGAAGTTGAAGCACTGAAAGAACTTTTGGCGGAGCCGAAGCGGATCACGGTGGTCTCGCACGTCAATCCGGACGGAGACGCGATCGGGTCGGGGCTGGCGTGGACGGCGATGCTCGAAGAGCAGGGGCACACGGTGCGGTTTATCGTTCCGAACGCCTATCCGGCCTTTTTGGAGTGGATGGCGGAGATCAATAAGGTGTATGTCTATAAAATAGACCCGGAGGCGTTGGATGAATACATCGCCGAATCGGAGTTGATTTTTTGCTTGGATTTCAACCAGATCGACCGGCTCGACGCGCTCGGGTTGCGGATCGCGGAGAACGGGAAGGCCAAACGCATCCTGATTGACCACCACCTGCAACCGCCGCAGAACTTTAATTTGATGTTTTCGGACACCTCGTCCTCGTCGACCTCGTTGTTGGTCTACGAACTGTTGGAGGCGTTGGGCTGGGAGAAGCAGGTGAATTATCCCGTGGCAGAGGCACTCTACGTGGGGATATGTACCGACACGGGGAACTTTTCGTTCGGGTACCTGACCCCGGAGCTGTTCCGCGTGGTGGCTCGACTGGTCGAAAAAGGGGTCGATCCGCCGAAGCTCAACGTGGCCATTTACAACAATTTTTCGGCGGAACGGATGCGGCTGATGGGGTATATGCTTCACCAAAAAATGGAGATCATTCCCACATACCGGGCCGCCTGCATGACGCTGGACAAGGAGGAACAAAAACGCTTTCGGTTTAAACCGGGCGACAGCGAGGGGTTTGTCAACCTGCCGCTCTCGATCAAAACGGTATCGCTCAGCGCGTTCTTTTTGGAGACCAAGGAGTGTATCAAAGTATCGTTGCGCTCGCGGGGGGAGATCGACGTGAACGACATGGCGCGGAAATACTTCAACGGGGGCGGGCACAAAAACGCCGCCGGAGGGAAGCATTTCGGGCCGATGCGCGAAGCGGTGCAGGT
>JAISHQ010000070.1 GCA_031262465.1 Rikenellaceae bacterium | reverse complement strand
ACATAAAAAATAGAGATTAGTAGAAACCGGTTTCTACTAATCTCTATTTTATCCCTGTAATTGCAAAATAATCAGCACTCTACAGCTTCTCCCAAGCGCCACTTTTTGCACCATTACCGCGAACTGCATTTCCCTCGGGGTGTGCCTTTGAGCGTTTGTAATTCGTACATCTCGTCTCGATAGCGGGCGGCGGTGACGAAGTCCAACGCTTTGGCCGCCTGCTCCATGGCGGTTTTTGCCCGCTCGATCGCCGCGTCCAATTCGCCGGCCACATAAACGCCTGCCTTTTCGGCCGCCAGTGTCAACAAGCCCTCTTCCGGATAGCGTTCGGCCTCGTTTTCTGCCGCAAGCCGTTGGCCTCCGAAAATGTTTTTGGTGCTCTTGACGATCTGCGTGGGGGTCACGTGGTGATCCGTGTTATAGGTCTCCTGCACCGCCCGGCGGCGAGCCGTTTCGTCAAGCGTCCGGCGCATCGAGTCGGTGATTTTATCGGCGTACATGATGACCTTTCCGTTCACGTTGCGGGCCGCACGTCCCGCCGTCTGCGTCAGCGAGCGGGTCGAGCGCAGGAATCCCTCCTTGTCGGCATCCATGATCGCCACCAGCGACACCTCGGGCAAATCCAACCCCTCGCGCAAGAGGTTCACCCCGATCAGCACATCGAAATCGCCTGCCCGCAGGCCTTCGAGAATCTCGATCCGCTCCAGCGTGTCGACCTCCGAGTGGATGTACCGGCACCGGATACCCACCTTGTCGAAATATTTGCTCAGCTCTTCGGCCATCCGCTTGGTGAGCGTAGTGACCAAAATGCGTTCGTTTTTCGAGGCGCGGCGGTCGATCTCTTCCATCAGGTCGTCAATCTGCCCCTCGGTCGGGCGCACGTCGATCTGCGGGTCGAGCAACCCCGTGGGGCGGATCAGCTGTTCGACCACTTCGCCCTCGGACTTTATCAGTTCGTAATCGGCGGGCGTGGCACTCACGTAAATCGTCTGATTTTGAAGGGCTTCGAACTCCTCGAATTTCAACGGTCGGTTGTCGATAGCCGCCGGAAGCCGAAAACCGTAATCGACCAAGTTGATTTTTCGCGAGTAATCGCCCCCGTACATCGCCCGAATTTGGGGGATGGTGACGTGGCTCTCGTCGATGATAGTCAGGTAATCCTTCGGGAAATAGTCCAACAGGCAGAACGGGCGTGTCCCCGCCGCCCGACCGTCGAAATAGCGGGAATAATTCTCGATACCCGAACAATAGCCCAACTCCTTAATCATCTCCAAGTCGTATTCGACCCGCTGTTTAAGCCGAGCGGCTTCTAAGGGTTTGCCGATGCTTTGAAAATATTCGATTTGCAGGCCGAGGTCGATCTGTATCTTCTCCACGGCCATGTTGATCCGCTCTTTGGTGGTCACGAAGATGTTGGCCGGATAGATGTTGATCCGTTCGAATTGGCCGAGTTTCTGCCCGGTCAGCGGGTCGAACGAATAGATCATCTCGATCTCGTCGTCGAAAAAGACGATGCGATAGGCCACTTCGCCGAAGGCGAGGTTCACGTCGACCGTGTCGCCCTTGACGCGAAAAGTGCCCGGCTTGAACTCGATCTCGTTGCGCGAATAGAGGGCATCGACCAAGCCGTAGAGCAGTTTTTTCCGGCTGATCGTCTGCCCGGCCATGAGCTGGATGGTCTGCGCGGCAAAATCTTCCGGGTTCCCGATGCCGTAAAGACACGACACCGACGAAACCACAATCACATCGCTCCGCCCTGAGAGCAGGGACGAGGTGGCACTGAGCCGCATCCGCTCAATCTCATCGTTGATCTGGAGGTCTTTTTCGATGTAGGTGTCGCTCGTGGGCAGGTAGGCCTCGGGCTGGTAATAATCGTAATAGGAGACGAAATATTCGACCGCGTTGTCCGGAAAAAAACTTTTGAACTCGCCGTAGAGCTGGGCGGCGAGCGTCTTGTTGTGCGACAGGATGAGTGTCGGTTTATTGAGGTTGGCGATCACATTGGCCATCGTGAACGTCTTGCCCGAGCCGGTCACCCCCAACAGGGTGTTGTGCCGCGAGTGTCCCCGCAGGGCTTCGGTCAACTGTTCAATGGCCGTCGGCTGATCGCCGGTAGGCTTGAAATCGGATTGCAGGTTGAATTTCATGCGGTAAAGGTAGTAAGAGCTTGTTTGGAATTTTTCACCGAAGCTATTCTTTCCCCCTCCTTGCTATTTTCTTTGCCAATGTTTCAGGGTCTTGGTGGCAATCCCAAACCGCTACAATGATGATGGTTTCGGCTTCGATGAAATAGATGATCTTATAGCGTCGGCGAACGACGAGAGAACGGAATTTTTCCGGTTCTTTCTCCAGCAAAGATTCTACGGATGCCATTTCGGGGAAAACGGACAACTTTTCCACCTCGTCCAGAATATCATTGTAAAGCTCGGCGGCAGCTCTTGCATTTAACCCTTCTAAAGTCTGATAAATAGTCTCCAGATTTTCACTGGCAAACCGCAACCAACTGATTTTCATATCCTCGGATGCTTAGCTCGCAATTCTTCGGTAGAAAACGATTCGCCGGTTGCCCGATAATCATTTATCGCTTGGCGAACCGAGGCGATACGTTCCTCCTTTGTATAGGGAAGCCCCGGAATTTTGGCAAAAGGCAAAGCGTTTAGGAGCGCATCGACCTCATTGTCATCAATGCTGACAACCGCGTCGGATGACTTCTGCGCCGCGCGGATCATGTTCATCAGCATACGGCCTTCGTCTGTTTTCTCGTTGATTACAATCGTTGTCATACACGTTACTAATTTTGTATCAGTGATACAAAGATAACAAATAATGTGCAAACACTCTCCTTTCCCTCCCTCGAAAATACGCAAAAAGCGCGGGTGTCGCTGGTAAGCGGCACCCGCGCTTGGGTTGCTTGTTTGGGGCGGTCGGGTTGGCGACCGGCAGTCCGGGATTGGACTGCCGGGCGAACACCTTTTTTAAACCCTTTTTTATAGCAAACAAACAAGGTTTTTCGTCTTTTTTTACCTACCACCTCCCCCTCGCCTTGCAGGCTCGGGTACTTCTCCTTCCGGAGAAGGAGGAGAGTTTATTCCACGCATTTTCTATTATTTGACACAACGGACACTGAAGCCGAAGGCGTAAGTGGTGTAGTTGGACGGGAGGACGTACGAGCTTTTGAAGTGCAGGGTGTGCCCGTAGCTACTGCTGTACGCAGTAGACGACCAATAGATCCCGGTGGTACCCGGATTGTTCTCCAAGCCATACACACCACGGTTCCCCGCAGCAGGTAGAGTAACGGCATTAACGCCCTCTTCGTAATATTTGTTTTTAGGGAATGTACCGGTACCCGGGTTAGATGCACTGCTACCGTTTGCCGTCCAAGTGTAATAAGCGGATGTATTGAAGAATGACGACGTAGTGTTATCCGCCGCAATGCCGATAAACATACGATTCTCTTCCAAGGTGGGTAAACGCCAACCGCTCTGGTATTCGTCGAGTGTTCCGGCAGTAGCCATCGCCTGTGCATCGGCAGAAGTCAAGCCGACCAACTTACAGATATCGCCACGACCCAACAAAAGGTTGGCATCGTTGTGATAAGCCGGATCGGAAACCAAAGGCGAATCGTCTTCTGCCCATGCGGTAGTCGGCTTCCCGTAATTATGAATTGCAGTATAGGAGTAGCTGGCCGTGGCGGTGGGATTGAACTTGATAGAGGTCGTGTTGTTCCAAGACCCGACACCGGTGAATCCGATGACACTACCAAACTGCGTGAACACCATATTGCTGACCGTCACGGTACTATTGTCCCAACGACCGATAGCGAGAGCACCACCTGAATCAATATAGAGGATGTCGGCCTGACCACCCTCAAGGTCGGGAGCCGCCTGCGTCACCGTTATCGTCACCGGAGTGGCAGTGCCTGCACTGACGGTGATGTAGCCTGTGCGCGAGGTGGTGTTCGGATTGGCCGCGACGTTGAAGGTCACCGCCTCGCCGCTCGCGCCGCTGGCTTTAGTCAGATCGATCCAATCCGTGGACTCGGTTGCTGTCCAGCCGCCCGCAACGTTGGTCGCCACGGTCGACGTGTTGTTCGTGCTGGTTGCGGCGGTAACGGAGACTGTCGTCGGGTCGACACTCAACAGCGGTGTCGGCGTTTCGCCCGTCGAGATGCAACGGACAGCGAAGCCGTAGGCGTAACTGCTGCTATAAGACGGGCCGACGAGCGAACTGGTGAAGTTCATGCTGTACCCGCTGTTATTACTGAGCGCAGTTGACGACCAATAGTACCCGTTGGTACCCGGATTAGTCACCGAACCATCCGTGCCACGGCTCCCTGCGGCAGGTAGCGTAACGCCGGGTTGGTATTTGTTTTTGGGGAATGTACCGGTGCCGGGGGTGGATGCTGTCCAAGTGTAATAACCCGATGAAGTACCGAAGCTCGTGGTTGCGTCATCCGGCGAAGTGCCGAGAAACGCACGGTTCTCCTGCAGAGAGGGCAAACGCCAACCGCTCTGGTAGGTATCGAGTGTACCGGCAGTGGCCATCGCCTGTGCCTGGGTCGAAGTGAGGCCCGCTAATTTACAAATATCGCCCCGACCCGCTGTTAGGTTGGCATCGTTGTGATAGGCCGGATCGGAAACCAAAGGCGAGGAGGCCGGTGTCGTCGAATTCCAAACATTATACGTCGGGATCGAGCCGTAGGCATAGCTGGCCGTAGCCGTGGGGTTGAACAGGATGGAGGTCGTGTTGTTCCAAGCGGCACCGTTGGTAAACCCGATGACACTGCCGAACTGGGTGAACACCATGTCCTCGATGTCGGTAACCTCCGCGCCCCAACGACCGACCGAAAGGCGGTTATTCGCGTCGAAATAGAGAATATCGGCCTGACCGCCCTCGAGCGTCAGCGTGATGTTATAGGTCACCTTATCTCCTGCCTCCCATGTGTCGGTGCCCAGGGCAACCTCTTGGGTCGTGTCGTCGTCAAAGGTGATGATGGCCTTGGCCGCGGCGGTGAGCGTCTGGGGGATCATCATCAGGTAACCGGCGCTGGCAATCAGGTTGGTCGAAATGGTGGAGGAGGTGGTATAATACGTTTTCCCCGCATCGTAGTTGAGCGAAGCCGAAAAGTCGGTTGTGGTCGGAGCACCGAGGCTCGACCACGTGATGTTGTCGCCGTCGACAGCAAGGGTTCCCGACATCCTGACCCCCTGTATGGCGATGCCTTTGACCTTCTCGCCGTTGCCCTTAATCTGAAAAGCCACGCTGGTCAGGGCGTGTTTCATCGCCAGCGACACAGTTTTCACCACGGGGCGCACGTTCTTTTTGGTGGCAACCATCAGGTCGGGTTGATTCTCGACCTTTACAGGAACGGCATAGGTGAGCGTCGGGGTGCCAGCCGTGGCCGCCGAACTGCTCACCGTGATGCCGTTGCCCGTAGTGTTGGTATCCTTATCATACACATTCGTGCCATAAGGCGCGTAGGCGAAGAACGAGTATCGGTCGACCAGCGTGGCCGCGCCCCAATAGACCTCCTGCCCGGCAGGGTAACTCCACGCACCCGAGCTGTAATTCAGCCGTTGGTTGAACATTTTGCCGGGTTTGTCCGTGTTCGACCAGTCACTGGTGCCGGTATAGGAAGCAAAGACCCCCATCGAGGTCATATCCGAAACATCGTCGATCGGCGTACCCCGCGTGGCGGCACCCGAGGCGGTGGTGGTCACAAAACCGACCGGCGCGGTCGGGTCGTATTCTTCGTATTCGTTCTGTATATCCTCTGTACACGCGCCCAACAGGGCCACTGCACACAGGAACAGGATTCTGAAAAATTCTTTCATCGTATAATGATTTTTCGTCTTTCGTCTTTTTTTCCTACCACCTCCCCCTCGCCTTTCGGCTCGGGTACTCCTCCTTCGGGGAAGGAGGAGAGTTTTTTTTATTTTTTACCCTTTTTAAAGTCTCCTCCTTCGGGGATGGAGGAGTCCCCGAGCCGAAAGGCGAGGGGGAGGTGGTAGGTCGTTCACAAATTCCTTAAAAAAACCTACCACCCCGCCTTTCAGGCACCCCTCGTTACCTCCCTCCGCTTTTCGGCACCGCCCTGCGGGCGACTTGCCTGCTTCGGTCGGTGAGATAGTTCCCCGAAGGAGGGGACTTTCTGTTCTGTTGTCTTTCGTCTTTCTATGTGGGTTGTGGGGGGACATTCAACCCCCACAACCCTGTGGTTCGGCACATTCCCCTGTGTTTGTTGTGCCGAATGTGAGCCTCACGGCTTATTACAGGTTAGTATCGGCTTGGACGTCCCAATCCGTTACTTTGACTTCGATGCCGATTTCATAGCTGCTGGTGTAGATCGGGGCCGGAACAGTAATATTTACCGGCAAGTCGGTCGTGTCACCGTCTTCGTCGATGTAATATTGATCGATCAGGTTACCACCGGATTTGCTTGGGTCGCCCAAGTGGAGCACATAGGTATAGGCCTTGCCCATCTCCCATTCGGTGTTGATGCTGTAACCGACTTTCACGAAGAGCGGCGTGCCGGTAAGGTCTTTAGTAGGATTTGACCCATCGTAATCCGTGTGATTTTTAGCATCGGTGTAACCAACGACATCCCTGCCGCCGGTGGTTTCCGTCACGCGGTAAACCACTTCGATGTAAGAATCGTCCCCATCAGGTGCGGCGAGGGCAGTCCAATCACGACCCGTCAGGTCTTGCGGAAGCATCAATGCCGAGCCAAAGTCGGACGTAATGTTGGTCTTGGTTGTGGTATTGAATGTATTCGCCAATTTCACCGGAGCAACCAGATAGTCGTCGAAATCTGTGGCAAAAGTGGTGGGTTGCTGCCATTCCCAATTATTTCCATTGAAATTGGCCTTGTAACCTACGTTGTGAATTTCAATGGATTGTACCTCTACCGTTGCGCCTGTTCCCGCTTGGACGGCGAAATCGACCTTCGAGTACATGTGTCCGAAATCGAGCTTCACATTCGAGTTATTCGGACGTACCGAAACACCGATTTGCCGCGCGCCCAAATAGTCGACCTGATCTTCAATATCGGTGTACCACAAACCCGACGGAATTATCAAACCGGCATCCAGAAACGCTTGTGCAGTAGCATATGTAGGTATCATGTCGTCCGGATACCAGGCATAAAAATCAATCGGATATTCATCCAGTGGATCTCCAGCGGCAGGCCATTGGGGAGCCGTGATAGCCGAATCCCAACCCCAACTTCCCGGAGTTCCAGCGGTGTAGACATAACGCTCTAAATCGATGAAAACTTCAGGAGTCGCTGTCGTTTTTTTATAGGCAAATACTACGATGCTGTCAGCCTGAGCGCCCGTCATGGTGGTCAGGTCGTTCATTGTCGATCGCGACAATAATTTGCCTGTACCGACCTCGAAGCCGATGGCATTGGGATCAGGAACCGAATTGATTTCGGTCGTCTCGTCTTGCGAGCAACTTACCGCCAGCAAAGCTACTGCGGCAAGGGGGAAAAGAATTTTTTTCATTGTTTTAGTGAATTTTAGTTAAAAAAAGTGAGTGAGTGTTACGTTGTTTATTACCAAATAGTTACTGTCAAAGAATTAGAGCGGGATAAGAATCTCGTCCCAGTCGTCGACCGAGACACTGCTCGCCATATCCATATCGGGCAGGACAATCGGGTGGTCGGGGTCGTCCTCGCCGCCGCCAAGAGCCATGTGGCCGATTTTAACGGTATTGAGCGGCGGTAGGGCCTCCTCGTCGCGGGTGATCAGCGGGTGAACATCGTCGAACACTTCGGTCGGGTGAGCCGTCCCGTCGATCAGGATAAAGTCGATATTCATGGGCTTGATCGTCGCCTCGCTGGGATGATGGCCGAAGATGTTGAACGTCTTCGTCGTGGTGCCGCTCTTGCCGTCGGCGTCGTACACCCGCCCGTTGAGGACAAAGGCGTGAGCCGCCAGCGAGCTGTATATTTTCTCGCCCGAGGCCATGTAAACCCCCGAGGCGAGGTTGTTGATCGTCCCGGTGGCCTGCATCGACGAGGCGAGGTTGGTGACCCGTGCCGTGACAACCATCTGTTCGGTGCGCGAAGAGGGAACCACGTGGGTCAGGTCGACGATCTCGTCGTCCAATTCGGCGCGGCTTTTACTGCGCGAGCGCACCAACATATCTTTGGTCACCTCGAACCGCTCAAGCGCCCAAGCCGCCAGCGGTTCCGGGTTTTCGGTCAGGGGCAACGCGGCGGAATAGGCGTAGAATCCGCGCGAAATAGTCGATCGGCCAATGGCCGCGAAATCGTCGAAATTGTCGGTGTTGATGAACGAAATGCCGTTCCAGTCGCCCTCGCTTGTTGTCTCGTTGAACACCAAGACCGAATAGACCCCGACCGGCACTTCGATCGTCCGATAGGTCAGGTTGCCCTCCATCAGGTATTCCAGCGGCGCACTGCCATCCCTCGGGAAGAGCATGACCGTCGCCCGGTGCATCTCGTCGATCGGTACGCCCGATTTTGACCAGTCGATGCTGACCGGGATCAGCGCCGTCTCAAACTCCCGGACTACCAGCGGGCGGCGTTCACATCCGGCCAATAACAGTTGTGCCGCAACGGCCAGCAGGAGGGTGCTTGTGTATCCCCATTTCATTCGTTTCATTTCGCACCTCCTTCCCGGCGAACGCCGTGATTAAACATCCACACCAACGACACCTTGGCTCGCGTCGGGCCTACCCACCGGTACACCCCCGCTTTTTGGAAAATCAATTGCCACCCGTCGTTGACATTGTACTCAGGCACATAATCTTTGTACGTGTCCTGCATATAGCCCAGCCCCAGCGAATACTCCATCCGCCAATTGCCGCTTCGGCCGATTGTGTGGGCAAAACCACCCGCCAGTCCGGCGTGGAAGAACTCGCCCCGATTCCCCTTGTCGCCCCATTCGAGGTCGTAATAGCCCGCGCCGCCCGAAAGCCCAACGAACCAGCCGGTCAGTTGTTTGCGCGAGGTGCGATCGCCCAGCCAATATTTGAGGTCGAGATTGGCGTTGCCCACCTCCAGCGCATACTGTTTCTTTTCGTACAGCCACCACGGGAAGACCCACTCGCCGGCCACCGACCAACGCTTGCCGATAGGCACTTCCACCTCGACATTCAGCGCCGAGGCCGCATCGTAAAGCAGGTTGGTCTTGACGGCAAACAGCGGGTGTTTCTCCCAAGAGGTGTCCAACTGGGTCGAGGTCGGGGTCAGGGTCAGTGCCGACAGAACCGGAGGCAGGGCTTCGGCCGGACGATCGACGTAAACCGTGTCGACGATTGTTTTTTCCTGTACGATAATCTTTGGCTGTGGTTCGGCCTTATAGTGCATCGAAACAGCCACACCGCCGCGCAGTCGGGGGAACATCGTTCGGGCGATGTACCGATAGGCCTCCCCGCCGCCGATGGCCCGGAGCTTCGTCTCTTTCTCTTCGTTGCTTCGGTCGGAATCTAACAGTGCTAATACTTCGGCGCGCTGGGGGGTGGCGGTGTCCTGCTCGACCAGTTCGCGCAGTCCCGACCACTCTTCGCCGAGGGAGAAGGTGTAGATGATGTCGCGATCCATGAAGGGGAATTGCCACATGATGTATGACTTCAGCGCCAATGCCCGAGCCGCCGCTAACTTTTCGTTGCTCGCCGTACTGCCTTCGGGCGAGGCACTTGCTGTGATGGCAATGTAATCCAAACTGGCCAACGCCTCCCGATCGACGAACGTGCGGCCGAGGATTTCCAGCGCCTGAGCGTTGTCCATAAACTCTTTTTCCAGCGTGGAGGAACCCACACGGAAATGAAGCACCACCATGCCTGTCGAATCGCGTCCGTCCTTGTGGGTCGCCATTCTTATCAACCGGATGTTGACCATGTCCTCAAAAGGCTTTTGGGTGCGGCTGTACGGGTCGGGAACAAAGGTCAGCCGTGTCGGGTCGATTTTTTCTCCCTCGATCACACTGCGAGCGATCGTGCTATATACATCTCTATCGGTATCCAGAGCGGGGGTAGAGGGATGAGTGATGACGATCTGTTGGCCGACAACTGCCCACGAGTGGCCGGTGCCGGAGAGCACCTTGTTCAACAACTGGGTAATCTCCGGCTGGCTGGTCGGCAGAGTAATCGTCTTAGCCGAGTCGAGATCGTTGTCCCAGTCTACCGCAATGCGGTAATCGGTCTGGTCATCCACTACCTCCAGAGCCTGTCGGAGCGTCATCGTGCGCGAGGGCAACGATACGGTTCCGCTTTGGGCATAGGCCGACGAACCGAAAGCCAACAAACAGAGGGCCAATGCGGCCATCGTGTTTCGAAGCATTCGGCGATAGCCGTCCTCTGAAAATAAAGATGCTTTCATTATTGAGATGTGTTATTTTTCTGTTATGCTGATTTCGTTTCCGTTCAGCCGGTAATCGTACAACTTATCGACGAGCGACAAGACCTGTACGGCTTCCTGAATCGAAAGTCCCTCGAAATCGGCAGAGAGCGCCCCGCTTTCCGACTCCATGCTTTGGGGCAGGACAAACTTCACCCCGTAATTGGTCTCGAAAGAGAGAATCAGGTTGCTCCGGGTCGACTGTTCGAATCGCAACAGGGGGTTGAAACCGTTGTCGATCATCTCGCGGGCGAGGATGAGCGAGACCTCATGGCTGTTCGTCGCGGGATTGTATTTTAGCGACTCGCCCGGACGCAGTTGGTGTTCATCGGTGCCGCAGGCGACTTTGACGTTCCCCTGATACAGGGCGACACAGCTATCCGAATCGGACTCGTGGTCTATGACCCGGAAAACGGTGCCCAACACGTCGATCTTCAGGTTTTTGGTCGAAACGGAGAACGGCAATGCCGCGCCGTTGGCATCCTGCGCCTTTTTGACCTCGAATCTGGCCGTGCCGCGCAACTGCACCGATCGACCGCTTTTGTCGTACATGATCTCGGAATGTTCGTCCAAGAGAACTGTCGATCCGTCGGGCAATTCGATGGATTGCGGGGTCTCGGCCACAACTGAGACCAAGCGCGCTTCATTGTCGTCGTCCTTTTTGTAAACCACAGTATATAAATAGGCGCTCAGTAAAACGAAGACGGGGATCAATAAGGCGGCAACTCTTGTCACAACCTGATAGAACAAAGGCCGCACGTTTTTCCAAACCTCCGGAAGCCCCAGCCGCTTGTGTACCTCGGTCAACGACCGGAGCGTCTTGCGATCGGGTGTCTTTTGCGCCCGCACCTTTTCGTCGAAAAGCCCGGCCAGAGCCGCATCCTTTTCTTCTCGGTGGTCGTCGCTCACCAACCACCCCCGCAAAGTCTCATTCAGGGACTCGGAAAGATTCCCCTCATAATATTCGTGGAGCAACTGCTCGGCTCTGTTATTTGCGTTTTGATTCACAACTTTGTTTTTTGATCCAAAATAAACACTCTATCTTTCGGTAAAACCGGTCGAAAGAAGACGAATTGTGGCATAGGAATCCATTCCTTTCCCCTTCCTAATTATACTAATCCAAAGAGGTCGTTTCGGGGTACAAGAAAATGAATCTTTTTTGTACTCCACCCCGTAATACGTTGTCTCATAACGCGGTTATTTTTAAAATATTTTTTAGAATTGCCTAAACAGAATATTTTTTTCAGGATAATTCACAACAAAACCGCCCTGTTTTTGCAGGATTATCACACCTGTTTTTTTTAAGCAGAGCGCCGGTTTCCGTTATATGAAAAAAAAACGGATTATGCGATTTTTGACCGGGGTAAAAAAATTTGACGGCGCCTCGGCTCACAAAGACCGATCGACGCCAAAAAAGAGGAGAAAGAGGAGAAAGAGAAAAAAAGGGGGAAATTCCAAACAAGCTCTTATATTGCGGATATTGCGGATAAAAAAACAGCCCACGGAACTTATCCGTGGGCTGTCTAATGGGACAGAATGTTGAGAGCTTGTTTGGATTTTTCCGCCGAAGCTATTTTTGAGCTATTTTTGAGATTGTTTTTTGCCTGGAACGAGGCGCAATGCGGGTACATTGTAACGAGTTGCAGGTGAAAAACAAGCCAAAAAGAGCAAAAAAGAGCGAGAGCGGAAAATTTCAAACAAGCTCTGAATATTAGGCCGTCAAAAAGAGAGCAACAAACAGCGAGAGCACTTTGTGTATCTCGGCCCGTCCGCGTTTGAGGTGAACTTTGACCGTCTCCGGGCTGATCCCCAGCGCCGAGGCGATGGCCTCGTTCGATAGCCCTTCGGTGTACTTCATGCGCATCACTTTGGCCTGCTGTTGAGGCATTCGGGCGAGGGAGATTTCGATCAGCAGGCTCAACTCCTTGCCGACGGCTATATCATAAGGAGTGTCCAAGAAATCGACCTCGTCGCGAATCTTGTAATTCTCATACCGGTCGACGACCTTCTGGTGCTTCAGGTATTTGAGCATAAAGAATTTGACCGTCGTGTAAAGAAAGCCTTTGATGTTCTTCTCGGGGTCGATCCGCTCGCGCTTGGCCCACAAATTAACAAAAACCTCCTGCGTAATATCCTGCGCGTCGACCTCGCTGTGTATCATTCGTTCCAAGAAATGACGGATAGGGGTATGATAGGCTTTGAATATGGTATCATACGCCTGGTAATCCCCATCGCGCAAGGCAGAAAGCGTCTGGCTCGGTATCTCCATTTTGTCGGAGGAGAACCGCGACGGAAGTCGGTTGCTGTTGTCCAGCGAGATGTCGAGGTCCTGCAATAATTCGGTATATCCTTCCATATTCTCTAAAATAATATCCGTAAAACACCTGATTCTTCCATATCAATACACCCAAATGGCTTCCATATTTTGTATGAACGGCCAAATCCCAGGTTTATTTTACGGAGAACTACTTTAGAGCTTGTTTGGAATTTTTCACTCTCGCTCTTTTTGGCTCTTTTTACCCCATTTCCCCTCGTAAACTTGTTACATAGAACCACTATGCGTCGCGTTTACGAGAAAAAATGGATGCAAAAATAGCTCAAAAATAGCTTCGGTAAAAAAATCCAAACAAGCTCTTAATCTCAAAAGTTTGAATAACTTTGTGTATCGTTAAACCTAAAACACAAATAAAACAAATGAGAGCACTTTTATTGGCCGGACTGCTGATGATCGGCATGAACGCAATGGCACAACAACCAGACCCCAATTTCCACATTTACCTCTGTTTCGGACAGTCGAACATGGAGGGTAACGCCCGGATCGAAGAACAGGACAGAGCCTATGTCGATCCCCGTTTTCAGGTATTATCCGCTGTCGATTACCCGAGTACCGGACGGGTACAAGGCCAATGGTATACGGCCTATCCGCCGCTGGCGCGCGAAAATACGAATCTGACCCCGGTCGATTACTTCGGGCGCACGCTGGTACAAAACCTGCCGGAAGATGTCCGCGTGGGCATTGTCATGGTGGCCATCGGCGGTTGTAAGATCGAGCTGTTCGACAAGAACGAAGCCGAAGAGTACATCGCCACAGCACCGGATTGGATGAAAGGGATGATCGAGGCTTATGGCGGAGACCCCTATGGTCGTCTGGTCGAGTTGGCCAAAATCGCGCAACAATCGGGCGTAATCAAAGGCATCCTGTTGCATCAGGGCGAATCGAACACAGGCGAGGTCGAATGGCCTGCCAAAGTGAAAACGGTCTATGACAACCTGTTGAGCGACCTCGGCCTCGAAGCCGACTCCGTGCCCCTGTTGGCCGGCGAAGTGGTGGCGGCCGATCAAGGCGGCGTTTGCGCCAGCATGAACCCGATCATCGACACCCTGCCACAGACCATCCCCAACTCGTTCGTCATCCCGGCCAGCAGTTGCCTCGACGGATGGGACAACCTCCACTTCTCCGCCGCCGGTTACCGCCAGCTGGGCCGGAGGTACGGAGCACAGATGTTGTCGATCTTAGGATACTAACCTGACAATTAGAGAAAAGAGAGAGCGGGAACCTAATGGTTCCCGCTCTCTCTTTTCTCTAATTGTCAGGGAATTATGAATTATGAATTATGAATGGGGCTTCGCCGCTAAAAATGAGCAAGATAAGGCCGGGTAAACCAATAATTCATAATTCATAATTGGGGTGCACACCCGTGCACCCCGAAGTTCATAATTCATAATTTATAATTCATAATTCAAAAAAGCGGCTGTCTCGGGATCGAGACAGCCGCTTTTGTTTTGCACCCCTTCGGGGTTTGGGACGATTATTCTTCCGTCCCGTAATCCATTTTGGATTGGCGAACATAGCCGTTGTAGCGCCATTTGGCGTTTTCTTCGGCGGCGGCGAACAGCTCTTTTGCTTCAGCCGGGAAGGCTTTGAGCAGCGAGGTGTAACGCACTTCTTTGTTCAGGA